>JAVHSE010000040.1:0-14188 GCA_036172015.1 Patescibacteria group bacterium
TCAATAATTTTCGAGTAATTTTGAAAAAATATTTTCCAGATATTTTAGAAAAACAAAAATTGAGTATGTAGAAAGAAGAGAGTAAAAAATGTGACAAATAATTTATTTTTCTTATAAAATAATTCCTTTATTTTTTTATTTCATATTTTATGATAAGAAATATTCCAGTTTTAGTGATCGAGGATTGTGATATGACCATTAGTATTTTAGAAGAAATGATTCATATTTGTCCTAAAATTGAATTGATTATTACCACCACGAGATCATCAGCTATGGAAATTTTAAATATAAGAAATGATATTGAATGTGTTTTTGTAGATTGGTCTTTATGAAGTGAAACGACTCAATGAATAATTGATATGATCAGAAAAACACAATCAAAAATTCATAAAATTTATGCCACTTCTTCGAATCCTGAAGATCAAATACAACAAGTACTCAAAGAATGAGCTGATGATATTCATGATAAACAAAAAATTCTTCGATCTCTCATGAATATATATGAAATAATATATTAAAAAAAAAATACAACTTTTGTCAATTGGAAAAGTTGTATTTTTTTTATATTATGTATTATAATAATCTAGATATAGCGATTATATCAAAAAAACAGAATTTTTTATGCACTTTATTTCACAAAAATATTTGTAGTTGTAAAAAATCTTATATAGCTTTTCAAGTGTTAAAGCCTAAAACCTGAAAAAGCATAACGATAAAACCATGATACATAAATCAATACTTGAAATTTTGGTAGATAAACAAAATTTAAAATGACCTTGAGCTTTTGAACATATATTAATAGTGCTTCATAAAACACTCGAAAAAAGCAAAAAAGGCATATTTTGAAAAACAAGTTATAGAAGACCAAGTTTTTCATTTGAGATATCAAAAATCTGAAATAAAATCAGATTTTTTATCATTTGTGAAAATGAATATAATCATTTTTTAAAAAATCAAATCTATGCACATTATCCTGATGTTGAAATACATGAAATAGATGATTATTTAGCAAATATTCCAAATGAAAAAATAGCTTTTTCAACGGTTTGATTAGAAAAACACTATTTATATCCAATTAAAAACTTTGTAGAACTTCAAGAATCATCAAGTGGAGATACGATAGATCCATATTCTTCTCTTACTTCTTCTTTATCAAAAATAGGAAATAGTAGTATCAATATTTTTCAAATTAATTTTTCTCCTATTCCAGATATATATTGGAAAGATGATGCAGAGAGAATCATAAAAATATTAGAATCAAAATTACCAAAAGTATTTAAAAATATTGTAATACACTATAATTTTTCATTTTTAAAAATATTTTTATTTCCTTTTTATCTCATTATTAAAATTATTACTTTATTACTTCCAAAACATGAGGAAGAAAACCATGAAGAGACTCATAATATACTCTCTGATGATATAAAAAATAAACTTACTCATTATGGTTATGGGGTCAATATAAACATAGTTTCAGCGAGTGAAGATAGTATTCAAAATAAATTAAATATAAAAGAAATAGTTTCTACTTTATGAGTTTTTTCTTTTCCTGGACAAAATGGATTTGAATTACAAGAAATATCAAATAATGTTGGTGATATTGAAAAAATGAAATCAAGAGTCAGTGATGATAAAATTATATTATCAACCAAAGAACTTTCTTGACTCGTTCATCTTCCAACTACTTATGTAAAAACTCCAAATATTAATTGGGTATTATCTCGTAATTTTGAACCACCATCAAATCTTCCTCTTTTAACTGGAGATTGAGAAAAAGATAGTGACATCACACCAATTTGAATATCAAATTTTAGATGAGAAAAAATTGAATTCGGTATATGATCAAATGACAGAAGAAGACACATGTATATTATTGGAAAAACTTGAATGTGAAAATCAACTCTTTTAGAAAATATGATTATTGATGATATAAGAAAATGAAGATGAGTTGCGGTTATTGATCCACATGGAGATTTGGCAGAAGCTGTTATTTGAAATATTCCAAAATCGAGAACCAATGCTACTATTATATTTGATCCATCTGATAAAGATTGGCCAATTGCTTTTAATATGCTCGATTGAGTATCGACTGAACATAGATCTCTGGTTGCATCTGGTCTGGTTTGAATTTTTAAAAAAATATTTTGAGATAGTTGGGGGCCAAGACTTGAACATACTTTAAGAAATACTGTTTTAGCTCTTTTAGAGTATCCAAATACGACTTTAATATCCATACCACTTATGTTAACGAGTGATGTATATAGAAATAAAGTAGTAGCTAAGATTACGGATCCAGTCGTGAAAAAATTTTGGACTTGAGAATTTGCTAAAATGGCTCCAAATCAAAAAGTAGAAACTGCTGGACCTATTTTAAATAAAGTATGACAATTTTTATCAAGTACTATTTTAAGAAATATTCTCGGTCAACCAAAAAATAGTTTCAATATCAGATGGGCAATGGATAATCAAAAAATCATTATTGTAAATCTTTCCAAATGAAAAATATGAGAAGATGCGAGTGCTTTACTTGGAGCGATGATGATTACAAAATTTCAAATGGATGCTATGAGTAGAGCTGATATTCCAGAAAAACAAAGAGTTGATTTTTATCTGTATGTTGATGAATTTCAAAATTTTGCGACTGATAGTTTTGCTACTATTTTATCAGAAGCCAGAAAATACAAACTCAATCTCGTTATGGCAAATCAATATATAGATCAAATGACTGAAAGTGTAAAAGGAGCTGTTTTTTGAAATGTTTGAACTCTCGTTTCTTTTCAAGTTTGATATCACGATTCGACGATTATGAAAGAAATATTTTGAAATGATATTAACTCTGAAGATCTTACGAATTTAAAAAAATATACTATTTATACGAAACAACTCATTGATGGAATGCCTTCAAAAGTTTTTTCATCCGATACATTTTCTCCTTATCCTATAACTCCAGAAGCTTTTGAAATAAGATATAAAAAAATACTTCAAGTTTCGAGAGAAAAATATTCTGCATCAAAAGAACTCGTAGAACAAAAAATATATAAAACAATAAAAGATCTTGAAGAAGAAGAAATAAAAGCTGATAAATTTAAAGAAAAAATGAAAGAAAAAGCCAAAGAAGAAAAAAAGAAAATATAAAAAACTAGTCAAAAACAAAAAAATAAGTATACTCAAAATATAACTTATAATATATCACTATGAAAATCAATTTAATTCATAAAAATATTGCTATTCTTTGATATGGAAAAGAATGACAATCTACTTTAAGATTTTTACAAAAAAACGGTATTTTGGATGGAAGTATAACGATACTCGATAAAAATCCAGATTTGATGGTCGAAAATTTTGATGGAAAAATTATATCATGAGAACATTATCTCAATACTATAGAAAAGTATGATTATATTTTTAAATCTCCTGGAGTCAGTCCATATATCAATGGATTACTTTCATACAAATCTAAAATACTCACTCAAACAAAGTTATTTTATGAGTTTTATAAATGAAAAATTATATCAGTTACTCAAACAAAAGGAAAATCAACCACAGCTACCCTGATATATAAACTTTTAAAAAATGCTGGATATAATGTTAAATTAGTCGGAAATATATGAAATCCAGTACTTGATGAAATTGATATAGTAAAAGATAGCTATGATTTTGTAGTATATGAACTTTCGAGTTATATGCTAGAAGATTTAGAAAATCATCATAGTTATATTTCAATCATAGGGAATATATTTGAAGATCATTTAGATTGGCATCTCAATTTTAAAAATTATTCAAATGCAAAGAAAAATATTTTGAAAAATTCTGATTATATTTTTGTGTGACTTGATTTGAGTAAAAATATTGCAAAAGATTTGATAAAAACAAATTCTATTACTTTTGGGAGAGAATGATCATATATTACCTATATCAGTAATAAATATTTTATTAATGGAGAGGAATTAGATATATCTATTGAACCTAAAATTCCCTGAGAACATAATCTGATGAATTTTGCATGAGTATTATGAATCTCACATACTATTTGAATTGATATTAAAATTTTTGAAAAAACAATCAATAATTTTGCTGGATTACCTCATAGATTGGAAAATTTATGAAGTTTTTGAGGGGTTACTTTTATTGATGATGCTATTTCAACCACACCAGAAAGTACGATACAAGCTCTCCATACTTTTTGAAAAAATATTGGAACTATTTTTTTATGAGGGACTGATAGATGATATTCATTTGAAACACTCATAGAAATTTTACATCAATATAAAATTAAAAACATTGTACTTTTTCCTGAAACTGGAGTCAGAATAAAAGAATTACTTCAAAATGATACATATAATATTTTAGAAACTCGTGAAATGAAAAGTGCCATTAAATTTGCATATAAACATACCAAAAAATGAAAAATATGTCTTTTATCAACCGCAAGTCCAAGTTATAGTTTATGGGAAAATTTTGAAGCAAAATGAGCTGATTTTAAAAAAGAAATTGCTGATTATAATTTTTCAAATTTTACTTTTAAAACCAGACAAGTAAAAATACTCGAAGAGAGAATACTTTCTTCAAAATTAATAGATGAAAATTTACTTCAAGATATAAAAAAGTTATATAATGCTGTACCATATCATAATTATCTCCATATATTGCAAGTGAGTCAATATTGTCTCAACTTAAGTATTGATGATTTTTCTCTTATTCAAATAAGGTCTATGATGATTGCTTCTTTGTTTCATGATGCTGGTCATAGTGGAAAAATGGAAATTTTGGATGAATTTACTTCTCTTACTTTCTTGAGAGAAACTATGGATAGATATCCAGATTATGTCATAAATGATGCTATATGTCGTAATTTTATTATTGGAACCGTATTTCAAAATAGAGCAAAAAATATAAACATATTTGCACAAATTGGAGCTGATTTTGATATTTGATGTATCGGAGAATGAATTTGAGAATTTATGTATTATTCGTCTTTATTTGCACTCGAATTATGAGTATCATCAGAAAAATTTTATACTGAAGTGGAAACAGGATATTTTAAATATTTGATGTGAATAAATAAAAATATCATTGTAACTGAAAATGTCAAAAAAATATTACCAAATTCAATCAAGACTATTAAAGATTTTTATAAAATTCCTCTCGAAAAAAAACTTGAAATGTTTGAAATACTCAGAACTCAAGATATTACTTTGGATGAGTTTACAGAAAAGTTTTGATTATAAATATATATTGTATTGAATAAAGCGAGAATATTTGCATTTCTCGTTTTTTTTTGTTATAATCGTTCTTGTATTTTATTTATTTAACTATTTTAGATTATGGAACAGTTTTGAATGCTTTGAATAGCTGGATTAGTGTTAGTGTTTATCTTTTTATATATTATTACTCAACTGAGAAAAGTTGTCCCTACCAACGAAGTACATATAGTGCAAAAATGAAGCTCTTCTGTCCCTTTTTGAAGAGATTTTGAATGAGGAAATGTTTATCTTGACTGGCCGGGGTGGGTTCCAATGGTATGAATTTTTGTTCAAAAATTACCTTTGAGTATTTTTGATATTAAACTTGAATGATATCAAGCTTATGATAGTGGAAAAGTACCATTTCAAGTTGATGTAACAGCATTTTTTGTAATTAAAGATCCAGTAACAGCAGCACAAAAAATTTATACTATTATGGAATTACAAAATCAATTATCTGAAACTTTAAAATGAGTTATCAGAAAAACTCTCGCTTCCAAAGATATTATTGATATCATGGAGTCAAGAATTGAAATTAAACAAGAATTTCATGCCGAGATTTTAAAAGAAGCATGAGCATGGTGAGTGGAACTAAAAAATGTCGAATTTATGGATATTCGTGATGCAGATGATTCAGAAGTAGTTGCTAATATTATGAATAAAAAAAGATCACAAATTGAAGCAGAATCTCAAATCGAAGTGGCTGAAAATGAAAAAAGATCTATTATTGAAAGAGAAAATAAAGCAGCAGAAGCTCGCGCCAAAGCTTCAGAAGCAAAATCAAAAGCAGATATTATTGAATTTGATGCACAAAGAGCATCAGAACTCAAAAAAATTGAAAATGATCAATTAACACAAAATCTCAATATTGAAAAAGAAAAAATGTTAACTCTTCAAAAAGAAGAAGCAAAACAAAAGTTTTTTGAAGCAGAAAAAATAACCAAACAAAAGGAACTTGAAATTAAACAACTTGAACAAGAAAAAAATGCTGAAATATCAAAAAATATTGAAATTATTAAAGCAGAAGAACAAAAACAAAAAATGATTATTGATGCACAAGCAAAAAAAGAATCAGTGGAACTCGAAGCTCAATGAGAAAAAAATAGAATTGAAGCTGTTTGACTTGCAAAAGCAAAAGAAATTGATTTTCTTGGAACCGCACAAGCAAAAAATAAAGCAGAAATGGCAAAAGCTCTGAATGAATTTTCACTTCAAGCTATAGAATTTATGATGAAAGAACTCGATGTAAAACTCTCTGAAGTGGTTGATTTAGAAAAAGCAAAATCACTCGCAAAAGCAGATATAAAAATCATATCAACTGGACCAAATGGTTGAGAATGAGTCAATAGTTTTATGGAACTTTTTTCTGCAAAATGAGGAACAAATATTTGAGCAATGATAGAAGCTGCAAAAAATACTCTTTGAGAAGAAAAGGTAAATGAATTTATAAATAAATTTACCAGTGGAAATACTCAAATAAAAGAAAAAATTACTCCTAAAATACCAACAACTCCATCACAACAAAAAGTATAAAAAACTTTTTATTCTTTGTATTTTATATATAATAAAGCCATATTTTTATGGTTTTATTTTTTTGTATGATCAATATTCTCAATATATATAATTTTTATCTTCCATTTTGAATCAATTATTTGCAAAAAAATATGCATCTTTTTATTCATCAAGATATTGAACTTTTGCTTGTCAAAAATAATTATGTCTATGAAAAACATATGATGGAAAAAAATAAGATACAATATTTTGTCTATATATTTGAAAAATGAAAAATATATATTACCTACAATACAGAGATTCACAATTATTTTACTCCTGCTCTTGAAGTAAATTTTTATATTAAAGATATATACTTTATCAATGATAAAATATTTTTTGATGATTTTTTTGATGTCTATGAAGATATAGGACTCGACAAATTTTGTTTTGAATTCGATGAGAAAATGATCGTCCATAAAAATATTTTTGATGTGAGAACTTTTATAAAAGATTTTCAAACATACTATACACATGATTTTGTCAATTATTTTACACAAATCGATAAAGAATTGATACAAGAAGAATTTGAAAATAATCAATCATTGAGAAAAACTATTTATTATATGATGTATGTATATTATATTTCTCACCTCTCTCTCAATATTTTAGAAAATCAATTACAATCAGAAGTATATAATCAGAATGATCTCGTATTACAAAAAAAAAGATGAGAAATCATTACTTCTTTTTGATATGAAACCATATGAAAATTTCGTCAATATATAGAAATTTTCTTTTCTTTTCTTTCAAAATAATTTGAGTTTTTTCTTTAATACATATACTAAAAAATGTTTATAATATAATTTCTTTCTATGACTAGTTGAACATTTGCTCCATTGCAAAACAAAAGAGAATACTCTGAAAATGAAAAAATCGTTTTAGATTATTTTTTTACCAATACTGATAAAAATATTTATTGTGCAAAAAATGCTTTATCAAATCAACTTTGGGCTTTTCTAGTTGGTCAATATTCTCGTTCTACCTTATCTATGAGAGATAGATTTTTACAATTATTTGAGGATAGTAAAACAGCTTTAGAAAAGGGAATTATCACAAAAGAAGAATATATATCTTTGGATGATTTAGCTGAATCTATAAAAAATTCAAAATCATTAAATCTTGATTTCTTTGAAGCAAAAGCAAGTGATTTTTTAAAAAAATGGGGAGTAGATTATGGTCATAATAGTTTAAAAGATGCTGATAGAATTAGATTTGCTATCGAATGAGTGAGTCAAGTTTTTACCAAAGTAATCGAATCACCATTTCCAGCACTTTGAGATTTTCAAGAAAAATCAACGAGATATCTTCATTTTTGAAAAGAATCCCTCATTATTTCACCAGATATACAATCTTCAAAATATTCAAACGAAATAATTGAAATTACTTCAGAACTTATTAATACTTATTTAGAATTTACTCCAAAAGTGAAACAAGCACTTGAAAAAAATAACATCATAAATAGACAAGATTTTACTTCAGAGAGAGCTTTTGAAAATACTCTCAATGCAAAAACTTTTGATATCATCAGGTATCTTTTACCAGCAAATGTAAGCACTTCTTTATGAGCTTCTTTTTCTACGAGAACTTTGGAAACTCATCTCAATTTTATGATGAGCTATCCTTTAGAAGAAGTGAAATTGATAGCAAAAAATATGTATAGTGAAGCTCTCAAACTTTCTCCATGACTTTTGAGTCGTGTTTGAATAAATGAGTATGAACTGAATAGAAGAGAAAAATTAGAAAAATATGTGGACGAATTATTATGAAATGAACAACAAGATGAGGAGGAGGAAATTTGATTATTCCAATGAATAGAAGATTCTGATCGAGTAAATATTATATTTGAATGAGATTTAGATGATCATATCTGTGCATCGATACTTTTTGAGTCTGGAAGAAAAGATGGGATTAGCTATGATGAATGTATGGATATAGTCAATGAAATGGATAATTCTGATAAAGATGTACTCATGAAACTCTCTTTTTGAGAAAGATGAGCATTTGATCGTATGCCAAAAGCTTTGCAACATTCAACGGTTATGTTTGAATATTTAGTTGACTTTTGAGCATATAGAGATATACAAAGACATAGAGCAAGTTCTCAATTATGGCAAGGTGCAACAGCCATTCATGGATATGATTATCCAGAATATATTGATTTACCTGGAATGGAAGATTTTAAAAATGCTTATGACGAAGTGATGACAAAAACAACGATATTATCAAAAAAAATAATCAAAGAAAATAGTTATATTTGAGAATATGCGAGTGCTTTATGACATCTTATTAGAACGACATTTGAAATGAATCCAGGGCAAATTGCTTATGTTTTTGAAATGAGAACGACTCCACAAGGACATCAAAGTTATAGAAAACTATTTTTAGAAAGTTTTAAACAATTTAAAAAACTTTCACCGATTTTTTCTCGTTATATAAGAATTGGGAGTGAAACAGAATATGCTTCAAGAAAAAACCAAGAAAATGCATCAGAAGAAAAAAGAAAAAAACTTTGAATATAAGAAATTTTAAAAACGATTCCGTCTTTTTGAGATGCCTTCTTTTTACTCTAAGGGAAGGATGAGATGGGTGAATTATTTTATAACATACATACTATGGATACTCTATGATCAGATTTTTTACATTTATTTACTCTGAGTGGAATATTTGCTTTACTTAATATTATCATTATTGATATCGTTATGAGTTGAGATAATGCTATTGTTATTGGTATGGCTACGAGAAATTTACCTGAAAAAATGAGAAAAAAAGCGATTTTAGTATGAATATTTTTAGCAACTATTATGAGAATAGGATTTGCTTTTTTTGCAACTTTTTTACTGACTCTTACTGGACTCAAATTTGCTGGATGAGTTTTACTCCTCTATGTAGTTTGGAAATTTTATAAAGAATTAAGAATAGGAGACTCAGCGAATCACGACTATATAAAATGAGTAAAAGAAATTTCTTTTCTTTCGGCTATTTATACGATTATTATTGCTGATGTTTCGATGAGTTTAGATAATGTGTTAGCTGTTGCTGGAGCGAGTCATGGAAATGCTGTGACTTTGTGAATTTGACTCATATTTTCTATTATTTTGATGGCTTTTGCCTCGAATTTGATCGCAAAAAGTTTACATAAATATCCTCTAATTCAATGGATTGGACTTTTGGTCATTTTCTTTGTTGCAATAGAAATGCTCATTTCATGAACTCCAGAGATCGAATCAACTATTCATATAAACAATGTATTACCATTTTTTATTTTTATTACTTCGTGAGTGTTTATATTTCTTCATCAAAAATATGTAACTTCTGTCAATGAAGAAAAAATAAAAAATTATATGCAAGAGAATTATTTTAAAATTATTCTGAGTTTTATATGAATATTATTTTTATTTATCAATGCATGAGATACCATTAGTCTCTATATTCACTCTCATCATGCTCTGTTATATGGTGTGAATTTTATGTTACTTTTTGTATTTTTGGAAATTGTTACTTTGTTTCGATCAAAAAGAAAACACAAATAATTTTTATATGATAATTTATTTTTATGCTTGATTTTAATAGAGTTGCCAATGAAATACAAACTTTTTCTCTTCCAAATATACAACCTCAATATCTGCCAGAAACTGAAAAAATTATGTCAGATATATGACAAAGGCTCATTTATATATGTGGACATAATTTTTTTTATTTTGAAGATAAAAATATTATTTTTGATAGTGTTTGTGTAACATGAAGAAATGGATTTTGATGTGAATCTGAAAGTCATAAAACTCCAACTTGACTTCATTATATACAAGAATTTATATGAGATGGGTGTGATAAGTATCAAAGTTTTCAAGCTGGATATCCTTCTGTGATAGAAACTCCAGTGCAAGATGGAGAAATAAAACCATGAATGTATAGTCGAATATTGACTTTAAATGGAGTTGAAGAAACAAATAAAAATACTCTTTCGAGATATGTCTATATTCATGGAAATATCAATGAATGGTATTGGAAAACTGATAATTTACAACGATCATTTGGATGTATTTGATTACAATTGGATGATATGGTATATTTTTTTGATCTCATTAAAAATTATAGAGAAAAAATTTTTGTTTATATTGATGGAAATATTTAATTTTTAATATGTAAAATATAACTATGAAATTAATCAGTGAAAGTCTTAAAAAATATATCTCATCAGATATCAGAATACGAGGACAACAATATTTTGAGAGTGGTAAAGCATATATATCCTCTCATAGAATAGAAAATAATTCTTGTATGTTATTTGGAGAAGTACATGGACACAAAATCTATCAGACGGTTGTTTGATATGAACTTGATACTTTTCAGCCATGAGGAATATGCAATTGTCTATCATTTAATAATGATGGTATATGTAAACATATTATGGCACTTGCTTTACAAGTTGATAAAGAATACACTATCAGTGATGATGGAAAAATCACAAAAAAATCACTCATACCAGAATGAAAACAACAAAATAAACTGTCTATTTTTTCTCAAATCTCAAAACAACAATCTTTCCAAGAAACAGAACAAAAAGAAGCTCTTTTTTATAAAGTAAAACTTAATTTTGTAGAAAAATATAAAAATACTCATGATATTACTATCAATTTATACAAATGAAAATTACTCAAAAATGGGAATATATCTTCATGAACAAAAGTAAAAAGAGAATGACTTGAAAATTGAGTTCCAAATAAATTTATCATACTTTCTCCTTTTTTAGAAGATAGAAATAGTGCCTATTCTCGGATGAATCAATCACAACTCACTTTTATCAGTTCTCAAAAAGCATTTTTTACCACACTTTGTGAATTTGATGAACTCGTTGATATTAATAATAAGCCTGTTTTTTTAGAAAAAGAAATATATCAATGAAAATTACATATTGAAAAAAAACCAAATGATATGTATGATTTTTCCCTTGTGTTATCATCAAAAAATAAATATATTACTCTCAAAAAAGAGAGAATGTTTTGAGATGAATCAAATACTATATTTTGAGTTTTATTTACAAATAATCATCTCGTATTTTTTAAAAGTGATCTCAATATTCAATTTATGAAAAAACTCTCTTGAGAAGAAGTTATATTAACAAAAGAAGATATGGAAAAGTTAAAAAAACAACCATATTTTTCAACCCTTTTAGAAAATCTTGATAGTATTGAGATGCTTGATATTGCACAAAATAATTTTGATATTCATTTTTCTCTTATCGTTGAAATTCCTGATGATTTGAGTGTTATTCAATTAAATTTTGTGTTATGGTATGATGATATAAAAATTCCTCTTGAAAAACTTTCTAAAGAAGTATTGATCGAAAATAAAAAAATTATTCAAAGAGACATGAAGAAAGAAACACAAATCTTCAGTGAGTTTGAGGGGATGGTTGATATGTGTGATGAGTATAGTAATTATAATTGAAAAAAATATATTGATGAAAATTTAGATCCTTTTTTTGATGAAATAGAAAAATTATTATCAAATGGGATAGAAATTATTTATCAACAAAAAACAAAACGAATATCAAATTGATGAGTAAAAATTAAAATCAATGTTTCATCATGAGTAGATTTTTTTGATATAGAAAGTAAAGTATTTTTGTGAGAAAAAGAAATAGAAGATGCAAGTAGTATTATGAAAGCAATAAAAAATAAATCCAAATCCATTACTCTTGAAAATGGAAATACTATTTTACTCAAAAATGATGTGTCTCAATCAACCAAAGAACTGGAATCTCTTTGAATTAGTGAAAAAGATATTTGAAAGTCAATAAAAATAGGGAAACATATGATTTGATTATTAAAAGAAACTACTGAAAAAAATAATTTTCTCAATTTTTCTTTAGATACAGAAATTCGTGAACTCAAAAAGAAATTTCATAATTTCAAAAATATTAAACAGACTCCACTCGTTTCAAATTCACAAATTGTACTCAGAGATTATCAAAAAATATGATTTTATTGGATACATTTTTTAAAAGAATATAATTTTTCTTGAATCTTAGCTGATGATATGGGACTTTGAAAAACTGTACAAACTCTAGCTTTTTTAGAAAAACTTTTTTCTCTTAAAACTCAAAAACATAGAGTCCTTATTATTTGTCCGACTTCGGTTGTTTTTAATTGGATAGATGAAATACAAAAATTTACTCCTCATTTGAAATCAGCTTTTATAAAAGATGGAAAAATATGATTTGATGATATTTCAAAAGATACTCAAATTATTATTGTTTCGTATGGAATTATAGCAAATCTAGTTGATAGTAATCGTATAAAAGAAACTTTTGAATATGTGATTATTGATGAAGCTCAAAATATTAAAAATCCAACTACACAAAGAACCAAATCGATCAATTTACTCAAATCAAAATATCGTCTTGCACTGTCGTGAACTCCAATAGAAAATAATTTAATTGAATTATGGAGTATTTTTAATTTTTTGATGCCATGATTTTTATGAACTCTCAATCACTTTAAATCACTTTATTCATCACAAGATAAAGAATCCCTTGAAATATTATCTCGTAAAGTAAAACCATTTATTTTAAGGAGAACTAAAGAAAAAGTATTACAAGAACTCCCACCAAAAGTTGAAGAATATATCAAACTTGAAATGTGAGAAAAACAAAAAGCATTTTATACAAAATTAAAAAATCATTATAAATTGCAACTTGAACAAAAAATTGATGCAAATGGACTGAATAAATCTCGTTTTGAAGTGCTTGATGCACTGCTAAAACTTCGCCAGGCTTGTTTAGTACCAGAATTAACATGAATAGAATGATGAGAATTTTGTGATTCTGTTAAACTTGATTATATCGATGAAAATATAGAAGATATGATTGATTCTGGACATAATTTGCTTATTTTTAGTCAATTTACTTGATTTTTATCATATCTACAAAAACTTCTGAGTGAAAAAAATATTTCTTATCATTATCTTGATGGATGAACTCCAGGAAAAGAGAGAAAAACTCTCGTAGATAGTTTTAATTCTGGAAATGTAAATGTGTTTATTATTAGTCTGAAGGCAGGATGAACCGGACTCAATCTCACTTCAGCAGATTATGTGATTCATCTTGATCCATGGTGGAATCCGGCTGTTGAAAATCAAGCAACTGATAGAGCTCATCGTATGGGGCAAAAAAAGACTGTTTTTGTCCAAAAACTTATTGTGAGAGAAAGTATAGAAGAAAAAATCTTACAACTTCAAGAAGGAAAAAAGAAACTCATTGATGATATATTTTCTGGAAATTTTTCTGGAAGTCTTGATAAAAAAGATATTGATTTTATTTTTTCTTAAAAAGTATTTTATACTAAAAACATTTAGAAATCTTAGCATAACTATTATCTAATTATTTGGAT
>JAVHSE010000041.1:0-3017 GCA_036172015.1 Patescibacteria group bacterium
TATATGCAATTTATTAGAAAAATGAAGTTCTATTTCTGAAAAGTAACTATAAAACATTGAATTAGCTCACAAATAAGACTATTCTAAGGTCTGTTTTTTGAAAAAGTTATGCTATTTTTAGTTAAATATCATCTTTTTTGCAAAATTGAAAAAAATAAAAGCCTCACTTATCAGGCTTTTTCTGATTTATTTTTCTAAATTCAATGCATATTCATGAATTTCATTCCAAATAGTTTCAATAAATTCTGGTGAAATTCATTTTTCTCAAGCTAATTTCTTTTTTGAATTCATTACTTCTTGCCATCTCGCTGATTGAAGTGCTGGAAAATTATTGATTTTTTTATATTCTCAGACTTTTTGTACGACTTTAAACCTTTGAGCTAAAAGTTCAATAAGCTCTGCATCAATTTGATCGATTTGGTCTCTATAATTTTGAAGTTGTGCCATACATATGAGATAAATACTAAAATTTTCTTGATCGAAAATATTAATAATAGTCATCGAAAAGTTTATTATGACTCTATTAAAAAAATAACTCTCAAAATCATCACTGTATCTCTACTGAAAATCTATCTTTGACTTTTTAGACTCTTGTAGAAATAAATATAATTTAAATTTTTGAAATATATTTTTTTTAATATAATAAAATTCAATATTTTGTAAAACATAATGTATGACTTTTTTATTTATTTTTTATATTTTCATTATTGGAACCTTATTTTGAAGCTTTAGTTCTGTTATTATTGATAGAATGAAACACAAAAAATCATGAATATTTACTTGAAGAAGTGAATGTCCAAAGTGTAAACATATACTTTGAGCAAAAGATTTGATTCCTATTTTTTCTTTTTTATCTACGAAATGAAAATGTAAATATTGTAAAGAAAAAATAAGTATACTCTATCCAATATTAGAAATAACCATGTGAGTATTATTTACAATCACGGCTTATTTTTTAATAGATTTTCAACTGATATGAAATGGAAATAGTATCGAAATATATAAATTATTTTTTTATTTACTATTTACATTTTTTACTTTTATATATGTAGTGTATGATATCCTGTATTTAGAAATTCCAGAGAGTATTTTAGCTATTTTAATATCTTTGAGTTTTGTTACCATTTCTTTACAATCAATATTTCCTGAATTTCAAATCATACACATATTACCAAATAGTTGAAATGTTTCTCTTTCTATTGTATATGGATTGGTCATTTTTTGAATATGTATGATGGGAAGTTTTTATACAATTATGTTACAAGAACTCAAAGAAATATATGATATTTGAATATTAATTTTGATCATAAGCTGAATCGTTTTTATCAAATATTATCTCTGAATAGATCTCGAAGAGACAGCTATTTGAAATGCTTTATTATGAAGTTTGGTTTTATTTTTATTTTTATTTTTTCAAATAATTATTTCCTCTGGAACTTGGATGTGAGGTGGAGATTTACGAATATGAATTCTTATGGGGCTCATAGTTGGATTATATTTTAGCTTCCAATCTATGATGGTAAGCTATATATGTGGAAGTATTATCTGAATTTGACTTATTGTATATCACAAAATAAAAGAACACTATACAATCAAAAAAAGTATACTTCATAAAATCAAAAACAAATTTTGATGGAAGAGAGAAAAAACGACTCTCAATACACAAATTCCCTTTGGACCATTTCTGGCTCTATGAATATTTTTCATCCTTTTTTGGTGAGATATCATTACTCATGTGATCAAAAATTATTTATAACTCATTTTATTTTTTTGTAAATATATTTTTCTTTTACAAAATTATCCTTTTAGAATAGAATAAAATTAAATTATCTCAATAAGATATGTAAAATATTCATTAATATAAAAACAAAAATGGAACAAAAGAAAATATGAGCTATAAAAGATTTCATAGAATCTGCTGAAAAATCTATTAAAAATGCAAAAAAACTCTTAAGTGAAATATTAAAAGACAGTAATATTAACCTCAATGAAATGTCTCTTAATACGGATGGACTTACTGATTATAGAAGTGATGATTCTAAAATAATTGAATGAGTATTTACTTGAGAGGAAATGCTCTGAGCTGATGGACATAGATATCCAGTTCCATCAAATTATTCATCAAAATCAAAACTCGTTCAATGAGATAAATTAAAACTTACGATTGATCCATCTGGAAAAATGGTCTATAAACAAATTGCCCCCATAGAGAGAGAAACAAAAGTATGATTATTAGTAAAAGAAAATGGAAAATTTCAAGTCATTGCTGATTGAAAAACATATAATTTACTCACAGCAGCCGTTACTCATTTTAAATGAGAAATATGAGATAATCTTACTGTTATACTCCCAGCTGGAAAAGCAGCAACTTTCGCTGCTATTGAAGCAGTCATTCCAAAAGAGTAAATTTATTCATATAAAAAAACTGAAAATATTTTCAGTTTTTTATTTATACTAAAAATTTTAAAAAAGATTTAAGATATTTTCTATCAATTCAATAGCTAAAATTCAAAGTTTTGTTTCTCTAAAAGTAGGTTCAGTTTTTGGCACATTATTTATATTGTAATCATTTATAAACTCATTTTTGAATGAGATTATCTAAAATAAATCTATATCTTGTATTTTTATCAATGTAACTTTGTATCTTTTTATAGCTACTTTTTAGTAGCCTCAATCTTTCTCTCTGTATAATCCACCAAATCTTTCACAACCATTTTTTGAATTGCAGAAATAAATATTTCCATAATTTTATAATCAGGCTTATTTTTGTTTATTGGTAATTGAATTATTGTTTTATTTATTGCTTCACGATTAAATTTATTTCAATAATCATATTTTTTTGCAGTTGAAATTTTACTTGAAGTAATTACTGAAAATGCAATATTTCTATTAAATTCTTCAAATTTTGGTACCAAATGTTGAATATGAGAATATCAAATAAAATCTTTCTCTTGATAATACATAGTATCAGCTCAAAGTGTTGTATCTGAACAAGTTAAACTATTTCATTTATTTAA
>JAVHSE010000042.1:0-37311 GCA_036172015.1 Patescibacteria group bacterium
AAAAAAACTATTTGACAAATACAAATAGTTTTAAATAATAATTCTTTTTATGCAGAATTTTATTATTATAATGGAGAAATAAAATTGATATATTTAATAAATTTCACTATATCATAAGGTATTTTTGTAGTATCCCGATAATAAATTTCTACTTTTTTTTCAGTTCTAAAGTTAGTTTTTTTAAATTCATTATTTTTAAAAATATATTTTCAGAAAAATTCATATTTTTGTTTTAATTTATTATTCAGTTTCGATTTATTTTCAAAATCACTATTAAATAATATATAATAGGTAAAACTTTCAGCAAAATCTTCGTATTTATTCGTTGTTGAGTATCAAGAAACGAAATCGTTTATTTTCATTCATTTTTTTAGGATACTTGTATTATTCCAACTCACATCATAAAATTTATTACTCGTATCTAAAAATATAATTTTTGACAGAAATCTTATATCAATATAGTGTCAAAATTCATGAATAAAAACCGACAGTAATTCATTTTCTGATAATCAATTTACATCAAAAAGTTCTATAGTTTTTCTTGAGTATATTCATCTTATATCTCTTTTTTCTTCATTCAGTATAGATTTTATATTTATATTTTTATCATCATTTATTTTTGAATAAATAAAGTCTGATAATAATTTTATTTTTTGTGTTTTTTGTAATTCTTTTTCTATTTCAATCGGATTAAATGTGTACTTGATATTATCTTTTCATAAACTCTCTATATGTTGAAAGGAATTTTTATTTACTATTCATGTATTATATGAAATAACTCATTTTTTTTCTGATGAATAATGCTCTATAAAATCTTCATCGTTATTAAAAAATAACATATTAATGATGAGAAAAAATAAAATAAAAAGAATGATAAATTGTATTACATCATTTTTTTTACTATCATTTTTTCTCATACTATATATTTTATATATTAATCTCAATGAGAGTATCTTAATTTTTTAAAAAAAGGCAAAAAAATAAGATAATATTTAAATTTTACTTTTAGTGTTTCCTTAATTTAAAATCTCATAATCTCATTTCTTCATTTTTTTACTTCATTTAATCCACCAAAATTTAGATTATGCAATAAAAAAGAATTCTTTTATTTATATTTGAAAGAATCTGAATTTAGATATAATACAGTGAAATTCTGATAAAATTTAAGCTTAATTATAGAACAAATTTTAAAGAATTTTAACTCTTAACTAGGTAAGACCCAAAATTAAACAAATGTTTTCATAATACCAATGCACTACCTCAACACCTGAAATATATTTTCCAGAAGCCTATTGATAAAAAATGAGCTTAAAAATTCTCTTGTCATTACTAAAGACGAAAATATTAAAAAATACATAAAGATATTTGAATATCTCAAATCTCCACTCACTCAGATACATAATTTGTCTGAGTTTATTGACTGTGTTTATAATTCAAATGGAAATTTTATCATCACTTATGATATATTTTTCGCACAACTTCCAAATACTTGGGAAATCGAAAATAAATATTCCATCACACTCAAAAAAAACACGGCTTGTGATATTGATGAATTATTAAAAAACCTAAATGATTTTGGTTATAAATTTAGAGAATTTCTTGAATGATGAGATTATAAAAAATCATGAGATACTATGAATTTAAAATTTAAAAATAAAAAAGAAACCATTATTTTATCCTTTTGGTGAGACTCAATTGAAAGTATTTATATCGAAAATGGAATTCATTCACAAACGGTTGAGACTATTACTATCGGAAAAATACAAGAAATCAACTACTTTACTCTCAACGAAAAATTTAATACCGAACTCGTAACTTTCCTTTCAAAAAAACATCTGATTCTCGATAATATTGATATTCTCGAAGGGGCTTCAAATTTACAAGAACTTGAAAATATTTTTGCTTTAGAATTACTGAAAAATCCAAATATCGAGCAAACCAATCTTGATAGAAGTGATCTTTTTATCGACAGTTTAGAAAATCTTATCAAAATTATTAAATCAGGAAAAAAAATAATTATTTATACGAAAAACGAAAAAACGATTTTAACTTTTTTGGAGTATAATAATCTTGAAAATATTACACTTCATAAAACGGAACTCACTCTTTTAAAATCATTTCAATCGAAAAATGAAATTATTATTTGTGATGATAATCTGTCAAAAATATTTGTAAAAAAGAGAGTCAAAAAATCTTTAAGCGAAAATATTGACCTATTACTTCAAATCAAACCTTGAGATTTTGTCGTACATATTGATCACGGAATTGGTATTTTTCAATGAATTGTAAGCAAAGAAATAGGAAATTTTAAAAAAGAATATTTAGAAATAGAGTATAAAAACAATGATAAACTCTTTGTTCCTATTACCGAAGTCAGAAGAATTAGTAAATATATCGGAAATGAAAATCCAAATCTTACCGGACTTTCGACCAAAGAATGGTCAAAAAAATTAGAAAAAGTATGAGAAGATGTTCAAAAAATAGCTGAGGAACTTCTTGAAATCTATGCTGCCAGAAAAATATCAAAAGGTTTTGCTTTCACTTATGATGATACTGAAATGACGAAATTCGCGAGAAGTTTTGATTATGAATATACTCTTGATCAAGTGAATGCTATTGATGAAATTATGCATGATATGAGTTCAGATATTCCAATGGAAAGAATACTAGTTTGAGATGTTTGATTTGGAAAAACAGAAATTGCCTTCAATGCTATTTATAATGCTTTTTTAAATGGAAAACAATCGATTCTTATTTCTCCTTTGGTAGTTTTAACCTACGAACATTATAATAAAGCATGTGAAAGATTTGCAAAATTTCCTATGAATATAGAAGTGTTAACCAGATTTGAAAGTAATTCTCAGGCTGAACTCGTGATAAAAAAATTAAAAACATGAAAAATAGATCTGATTATAGGAACTCATAGACTGTTATCTGAAAAAATAATATATAAAAATTTATGACTTTTGATTATTGATGAAGAACATAAATTTTGAGTAAAAGACAAGGAAAAAATAAAAGAAATGAAAGGAAATATTGATATACTTTCGATGTCCGCAACTCCAATTCCAAGAAGTCTCAATATGGCTTTAAATGGTATCCGAGATGTTTCTATTCTCTCAAAACCTCCGATGATGAGGAAGTGAGTGGAAACATTTGTTTCGAAGTTTGAAGATAGTATTATTTTGCAAGCTGGAAATAAAGAATTTGAACGAGATGGACAACTCTTTTTTATTCACAATAGAGTCGATAGTATTGAAAAAATGCGGGAATATTTAAAAGAATTATTTCCTAAAAAGAAAATAATAATAACTCATTGACAACTTCCATGACACGAACTTGAAGATAGAATTCTTGCTTTTAAAAGAAAAGAATATGACATACTTTTGTCATCTACCGTAATCGAAAATGGAATTGATTTTCCAAATGTAAATACGATTATCATCAATGATGCATATAAATTTGGTATCAGTCAAATTCATCAATTGAGGTGAAGGGTTGGAAGAAGTGATAAAAGTGGATATTGCTATCTGCTCTTTAAAAGAGAAAAAATTTCTGAAGATGCTGCAAAAAGATTAACAACTATGGTAGAGTATAGTCATTTATGAGCCGGATTTGAACTGGCTATTAAAGACTTAGAAATCAGGTGAGGATGAGATATCTTAGGTTTGAAACAATCTGGAATGTCATCAGAAGTTGGAATTAATGTGTATTTAAAATTACTCGAAGATAAGATAGAAGAATTGAAACTTTCTCAAAATATGGAAAGTGAAGAAAATCAAACAAAAAAAATTGATGCGAGTATTGATCTCAATATTCCTGCATATTTATGAGATGATTTTTTTTCCAGTGAACTCGATAAACTCAATTTTTATAGAGAAATAGAATCTATTGAGAGTTTAGAGGAACTCGAAAATTTAGTGAGTGATTTTAAAGATTTTTCCGGAGAAATTTCTGAGGAAAATAAAAATCTTTTTAAACTATTAGAAGTAAAAATAGTAGCTTCAAATTTTAAAATAAAAACCATAAAAAGAACCGGAGTGAGTTATGAAATATTATTTTTAGAAACCATTACTTTGGACGAATTAAAACAATTTCTACATCTCGATACAGAAGTAAAATTTATAGTACACACACTTACTCATCTGAAGTGTAGTTGCTCTCAATTCAAATCAGATCTTCATTTTTTGAATTATTTATATGAAATAATGATAGAAAATAAAAGCAAAGAAAAATCAATACGAAAAGTGATAAAATTGAAAAAATAATTTTATTTTTTCTCCTTAATAATATAAAATGACTCTTATAAATATATACTTTTAAGTTTTTAACAATCTAAAAAAACTTTTTAACATTATTGTTCTATTTTTGTTAGCAAAAATAGAAAATATATATATATCTTTTAAAAGCTTATTTTTACTCCTTTTACTTATACATATATGAAAATAAAATTTATAAAAAACAGAGATTGAAACCTGATTCCTTTTGATAGAACGAGAATAGAAAGAGCCTTAGAAAAAGCTTCAGAAGTAGCAAAAGTGAATGATTTTTCTTTTATTGATGGTGTAGTAGATGAAGTGGTTGAATTTTTAAGAGATAATGTAGTGAATGGAGATACTGAAAAAATTTTACACATAGAAGAAATTCAAGATGTTATAGAAAATAAACTCATGGAATTTGGGCATTTTGATATTGCAAAAAAATATATTATATATAGAGAAAAAAGATCTTTAGAAAGAGATAAAAAAAGAGTCGAAGTAGAAGAAAGATTAAAAGAAAACACTCTTGAAATTACCAAAACAAGTGGAGAAAAAGAATATTTTGATATTGAAAAAGTAAAAAATACCTATAAAAGAGTATCTTTTTGATTGGCTCGTATTTGTAAATTTGAAGAACTTGAATCATCTTTAAATAAATATCTCGTTGATGGAATTAAAACAAAAGATATATTAAAAATGATGATCAAATCAGCTATCGATTTAATTACTATTGAAAATACATCTTGGCAATATATTGCTGGAAGACTTATGACCATTGATCTTTATAAAGCAGCTTCAAAAAATAGAAATATTTCTATTAACGATATTTATAAACCATCGAGTTATATAGCTTTATTTGATGAATATATTCAAGCATGATTATATTATAAAGATTTTTATAAATATTATACTCAGGAGGATATTAAAGAAGCTGGGAAAAAACTCAAAAGAGAGACTGATTTTACTTATAATTATACCACACTTTTGATGTATAAAAAAAGGTATCTCCTCAATCCAAATCAAATCATAAAAGAACTCCCTCAAGAAATGTATATGAGTGCAGCTTTGTTTCTCGCTATTCCTGAAAAAAAAGAAACCAGACTCGAACTTGCTTTTAAAATATATGAATACTGTTCAAAAGCAATGATTTCTTTACCAACTCCAACTTTACTCAATGCGAGAACGAATTATCATCAACTTTCAAGTTGTTTCAAGCTTAATATAGACGATGATCTCAGAGCTATTTATCACGGAGTAGAAAATATGGCTCAAATATCAAAATTTTGAGGTGGAATAGGGGTATATTTATGAAATATCCGTGCGAAATGATCATCAATTCGTGGAACGAAATGAGCTTCTGGATGAGTCAATCCATGGATTAAAGTTATTAATGATACAGCAATTGCAGTAAATCAACTCTGAGCCAGAGCTGGAGCTATATCTGTCACTCTTGATATGTGGCATAGAGATATTTATGATTTTTTAGATTTACAAACTGAAACATGAGATATTAGAAGAAAAGCTTTTGATGTATTTCCTGCTGTTTCTATTCCTGATCTCTTTATGAAAAGAGTGGAAAATAATGAAGATTGGACTTTATTTGATCCAAAAGAAGTTCGTGATGTGACTGGAAAAATATTACAAGATTGTTTTTGAGATGAATTTGAAAAATTTTATAGAGAATGTGAAAATAATCCAAAAATTCAAGGAACAGAAAAGATCAATGCAAAAGAACTGTTTAAAAAATTTTTAAAATCAACGGTTGAAACTGGTATGCCATATGTTTTTTATAGAGATACGGTCAACGCACTCAATCCAAATAAACATGTTTGAAATATTTATTCTACTCAACTATGTACTGAAATTTGTCAAAATACTTCTCCTGCAAAATTTATAGAAGAAACTATTGAAGATGGAGTAATTACTATTAAATATACTCCTTGAGATACGGTTGTTTGTAATTTAGCATCAATAAATATCGCAAAAGTAAATGATAATGAAAGTATACAAAAAGTAATTCCTATTGTGATGAAACTGCTTGATAATGTGATTGAACTGAATTATTACCCTATTAAAGAAGCTGAATTAACAGCTAAAAAATATAGATCAGTTGGATTATGATATTTATGACTGGCTGAATATTTAGCAGTCAATAAAATAGCATATGATAGTCCAGAAGCTCGTGAAATCGTTGATATTATGATGGAAAAATTTGCTTATGAAACATTCAAAGTGTCACATAAACTCGCACAAGAAAGAGGAAAATATGAATTATTTGATGGAAGTGAGTATTCAAAATGAATTGTTTTAGGAAAAGACAGAGAGTGGTTTAAAAAATATAGTAAAACAGACTGTGACTGGAAGACATTGCTTTCAGATATCCAAAAAGATGGACTGAGATTTGCTTATCATATTGCTCCAGCCCCAAATACTTCGACAGCTGGAGTGATTGGAACCACAGCTGCTTTACTTCCAATTTATAAAAAATACTTTGTAGAAACCAATTCAGTAGCTCCAAGTGTTGTCGTTGCACCAAATCTCAATGCAGATAATTTCTGGTATTATAAAGAATATGTACATATGAATATGAATGATGTCATTGATATGATAGGGATTATTTATAAATGGGTTGATCAATCGATTAGTTTTGAGTGGATTATTAATCCAGCAAAAGTAAGTCCAAGAGAACTCTATGATTATTATTTAAAAGCTCATAAGCAATGAATTAAAACAGTATATTATGTGAGAAGTATGAGTTTAGATGTCAAAGAGTGTGTGAGTTGTAGTGGGTAATTTATATGTTTAATAAAAATAATTATGAATAATACACAGTTAAATCAAAAAATAAGTGAAGTATATGCAAAAGATTCTTTTTGTGCAGAAAGACTAAAAGATTATATAGGAAATATGTCATTTATGTTACAAAAACCAGAAATATATATGGGGAGATGAGTTCTCACTCATGATGAATTTGAACTTTTAAAAACGAAATTTTGAAAAGTAGTATGATTATTATCAGAATTTACTTCTGATAAAATAATAGATATTTTACAACACAATACACCAACCGATGACTCAACAAATTCTAATATAGAAGCTATAGAAAGATGTTTTCTTAATTATAATTAATATATATAACATATGACACAAGAATTTTTAGCAAATCCTATCTTTAATCCAGCTGGAAATGATACTATTTCGGCAAGAACTATTATTAAATGAAATACTACCTGATTGTTTCAACTCAATGCTACCAAATATACTTGGGCAAAAAGTTTATATCAAGTAATGATATGAAATTTTTGGATTCCAGAAAAAGTTTCTGGTCTCTGAGAAGATGCAGTTCAATTTAAAAATACACTCACTGATGATGAAAGAAGAGCTTATAAATGAATTTTATCATTCTTAATATTTTTAGACAGTATTCAAACAGTAAATTTACCAAATTTTTCTGATTTTATTACAGCTCCAGAAGTAAATCTTATACTTTCTATTCAAGCATATCAAGAAGCGATACATTCTCAATCATATGCAACTATTTTAGAAACAGTGGTAGATTCAAAAGAGAGAGATGGAATTTATTATTTTTGGAGAGAAGATAAAAATTTACTCGAAAGAAATACATTTATTTGAGGTATTTATCAAGATTTTATAGATAATCCAAATGACAAAACATTTTTTAGATGAATTATTGGAAATTTTTTACTCGAAAGTATATATTTTTATAATGGGTTTGCTTTTTTTGACACATTGGCAGATAGTACAAAAATGGTAGCAACCGATAGAATGATTAATTATATTAGAAGAGATGAGCTCACACATGTTACTATTTTTGCTAATATTATCAAAGAAATAAAAAAAGAATTTCCAGACATATATGATGAAAATCTTATTAATGAAATGATGACAACAGCTGTTGATCAAGAAATAAAATGGTCAAAACATATATTGTGAAAAAATATTATTGGAATGAGTTATCAAAATATAGATAATTATACCAAATGGTTAGCAAATAATAGACTCAGTATGTTGTGAATTTCACCACTATATCCAGAGATTATTACCAATCCATATAAACATCTCGATAGACTTCAAGATAATAATTCAGAAAAATGAAATTTTTTTGAATCAACGGTTACGAATTATTCACAATCAAGCTCTATGAATGGAAGTTGGGAATTTTAAAAAAATAACGAGTAAGAAAAAAGTTTATAATTTTTATAAACTTTTTTCTTTTTTTCACGAATATATATATCTTGCTATTTTTTGTTCAATTCTATGATCAACTATCGGTGGATAATAATCAAGTATATTTTCTAAAGGATTATGAATTGATTTGAGATCTGAGTTTTTGAGTTCTGGAATATATTTTTTAATAAACTTTGCATCGGTATCAAATTTTTGACTTTGAAGTATAGGACTAAAAATACGAAAAGGTTTTGGATCTGCTCAAACTGATGCTGACCATTGCCAATTTCAAAAATTCATATTTTCATCATAATCAAGGAGATGTTTTTTGAAAAATACTTCTCAAAGTTTCCAATCTATATGTAAATCTTTGGTTAAAAAACTTGCTACTATCATACGAGCTCTTCCATGCATCCGATTGGTTTCTATGAGTTGTTTTATAGCTGCATCAACAATGGGGTATCCCGTTTTACCTTCACAAAATCTAGCGAATAAAAATTCATTATTATCCCATTGTATATGTCTTTTATTTTCTTGAAATTCTTGGTATTTTGTTTCTGGAAAATAATAATTTATGTGTTGCCAGAATTCTCTCCAAGCAAGTTCTTTCACAAATTGTTCATTTGATATAATAGCTTTGTTATATAACTGTCTGACAGAAAAAATTCAAAATCTTATATAAGGAGAGAGTTTTGAAGTTCAATCAATATCAAGATTATTTCTATATTCATCATATTCTGAGTGTATATGGTTTTTAAACCTATCTTTTCAAAATTCTATCGTAAAATAAGGATGTTTTTCTAGAGATATAAAATCAGATATTTTATAATTTTCTTCAATATATATTGGTGTAAAATTGAAAGGAATTTTTTCAATCGTATCTATGATTTTCGTTTTCCAAATATTATAAAAAGGAGTATAGACTTTTCTTTGTGGAACTGATTCTGGTTCAACGAGTAAAAAATCAGCTATAGTATGAAAATCAATATTTTTTTTATTTAACATATTTTGTATTGTTTCATCTCTTTTTGTTCCATATCTTGAATAAGATCGGTTACAATAGATACTTTCTATATGATATTTTTTCACTAAAAAAGGAATAATATTTTCAGGAGTATCAAAAAAGATTTTTATTTCATTTCATGATAATTTTTTGATATCTTTTGATAGATGTTCCAAAGATTCTCTGATAAAACCAAATTTTTTATCACCAAGTCATCAAAATCAATCAATAATATTTTTATCAAGGATAAAAATTGGTAATATTTTATCACTAGCTTTTATACATTCAATAAATCAACGATTATCATACATTCTCAAATCTTGCCTGAACCAAAAAATGGATTTTTTATACATACTTTATAAATAAAAAATATTTTAAAAGTATTATACAAAATAAAAAAAATCTTTCAAAACTTTTATGTGAAAGATTTTTACTTTTTTTGATTTATGAATATATTTATGTAAATATATCTTAAAAAATAAATATGAACCATCCAAAAGTATTAATTTGACTCAAAAAAGCAAGAACTTCTCTCGACAAAATTATTAAGATGCTTGAAGAAGAGAAATATTGTATTGATATTATTCAACAGAATTTAGCTGTTATTTGACTCTTAAAATCAGCAAATATGAATTTACTCGAATGACATCTGAATGGTTGTGTGAAAAATGCTATTTCTGCAAAAAACGAAGAAGATGTGAATAATAAAATATGAGAATTAGTAAAAATTATAAATCTCGCACAAAATAAATAAAATTTTTTAAAAAATTTTGACTTATACTGACTATTGTATAAAATCTAACAGTCTATTTTTTAAAATAGACTGTTATTTAATTATTAAAAATAATATATGGCTCAAGAACCAACAGCTTTAGATAAAGTAAGAAATATATGAATTATAGCACATATTGATGCTTGAAAAACGACTTGTACAGAAAGAATTTTATTCTACACATGAAGAATTCACAAAATCGGGGAAACTCATGATGGAGAAGGAACGATGGATTGGATGGAACAAGAAAAAGAAAGAGGTATTACTATTACTTCTGCAGCAACAACTGCATTTTGGAAAGATAAACAGATTAATATTATTGATACTCCTTGACATGTGGATTTTACGATTGAAGTGGAAAGATCACTCAGAGTACTTGATGGTTGAGTAGCAGTTTTTGATGGATCTCAATGAGTAGAACCACAATCTGAAACAGTATGGAAACAAGCAGATAAATATGGAGTTCCTAGAATTGCATTCGTAAATAAAATGGATAAAACAGGAGGAGATTTTTTTATGACTGTTGAATCAATTAAAAAAAGACTTGCTGGAAATAAAGTAGTTCCAATTCAATTACCTATCGGTTCAGAAGGTGATTTTATGGGGATTATTGATCTCGTACAATTAAAAGCATTTACATTTGAATGAGAGCATGGAGAAAAAATAGTTGAAATAGCAATTCCAGCTGATTTGCTTGATAAAGCAAAAGCTATGAGATTGGAATTAATGGAAAAAGTTGCTGAAGTAGATGATGAGTTAATGGAAAAATATTTTGCTCAATGAGAACTTTCCATTGATGAAATTAGAATCGGTTTAAGAAAATGAGTCATTGCTAACGAATTATACCCAGTAGTTTGTGGTTCTGCTTTACAAAATAAATGAGTACAACTTGTAATTGATGCAGCTTGTGATTATCTACCAAGTCCAATCGATGTAAATAACGGTATATTAACCGTTATGGATATTGATGATAAATCAAAAACAAAAGAGATTCAAGTTTGAGATAATACAGCTCTCGCTTCTCTTGCATTTAAAATTGCTACTGATCCATTTGTAGGAAGAATTACATATGTGAGAGTATATTCTTGAATATTAAAATCATGAAGTTATGTTTATAACCCAGTTTCTGGAGAAAAAGAAAGAGTAGGAAGACTTTTACAAATGCATGCGAATGAAAGACAAGAAATAGAAGAAATTAGAGCTGGTCATATTTGAGCTGTAATTTGATTAAAAGATACAAAAACTTGAGATACTTTGTGTGATCTCAATGATAAATTCTTAGTTGAATCAATGGAATTTCCAGAACCAGTAATTCATATTTCTGTAGAACCAAAAACAAAAGCAGATCAAGAAAGAATGGGGATGGCTTTAAATAAACTTGCTGAAGAAGATCCTTCATTTAGAGTTTCATCAAATCCTGAAACCAATCAAACTATTATTGCATGAATGTGAGAATTACATTTAGATATCATTGTTGATAGAATGAAGAGAGAGTTTAAAGTTGAATGTAATGTTGGTGCTCCACAAGTAGCTTATAGAGAAACGATTAAAAATAGTGTAGTCGATGCTGAATGTAAATATTCAAAACAATCTTGATGAAGAGGTCAATATGGACATGTGGTTATTACTTTTGATCCATATAAAGAAGCTGAAGCTGATGATAAAGAAGGCATTAAACTAACGAATAAATTTGTAAATAAAGTAGTGGGGGGTACAATTCCAAAAGAATATATTCCTGGAGTTGAGAAATGATTAAATGAAGCTTATGCAAGATGAATTATAGCATGATATCCAATGGTAGATGTAAAAGCTACTTTAACATTTGGTTCTTATCATGATGTTGATTCTTCAGAACTTGCATTTAAAATAGCTGCATCAAAAGCATTTAAAATAGCTTGTAAAAAAGCTCATCCTGTTTTACTTGAACCAATCATGAAAGTGGAAGTCAATACTCCAGAAGAATATATGGGAGATGTACTTGGTCAAATTAACTCAAAAAGAGGAAGAATTGAAGAAATGGGACAAAGAGGACAAGCAAAAATTATCACAGCTTATGTACCTTTATCTGAAATGTTTGGATATTCTACTGAACTCAGATCAGCTTCTCAATGAAGAGCTACCTATGCTATGGAGTTCCATCATTATGATGAAGTTCCAGCAAATGTTGCTACAAAAATTAGAGAAGAAAGAGGATTTAAACTTGAAGAAGACGAAGATTAATCTTTCAAACAAAAAAACACTCAACGAAAGTTGAGTGTTTTTTAATCTTTATAAAAAATATAAGTGAGATACAAATATGCTCAAATAAGATAAATAAAAATAAAGAATATTATATTGAAAGTGAGGAATATATCAAAAAGTCAGTGTAATAATACAGCAAAGAAAAATCAAACAAAGAGTATTTTAATAAATTCTATGTTGATTTTTGTTTTAAATTTTAAATATACTGATGAAAAATAATAAGCTAAAATAGAGCTACATAAAACATGTAAAACTACAGAGAAAATATTTCGAGAAAAATAAACACTTATAAGATCTTTTCCAAATCCATGCAATTCATAGAGCTTTTGAAAATACAAAATATTTTCAAAAAAAGCAAATCACAAGGCTACAAATATAGCATATAAAATAGATTGTCTTATACTCATTACAGAAAATAATGGTGAATAATGAAAACAAAAAAACTTTGACAATTCTTCTAAAATAGCAATGATAATATAGTAAAATACTATCAATTTAAAAGAATTAAACAGTACATCTCAAAAACTGAGTCCGAAATTATATGATGTATCAAACATATCAAATTGATCAAAAAATAATCCTAATATATATAATCATAATCCAGTACATACGAGATAGAGAGTAAAAATGAGATAGTTTTTTCAAAAATTTTTTAATTTATTTGATATATCAGAAAATCACAAAAATATTAAAAATGGAATAATTGATATAAAAAATAAAACTGAAAAAAGGGAAAGAAAGACAGAAAATATATCTCAAAAATTCTTCATTTCAGCAACAGAAGAAAATATATTTAAATACAAAAAATTCGTACCCCTAATAAAATCTTGTAAATATAATACTGGAATAACCGATATTGATCCAGCTAAAATTCAAACAAGAAATCTTTTTCTATTTAATTCTGAGTCATCAAAATAACTAAATAAATATCCCCATAAGACTATAGGAATAAAAGTGATAAAAAATAAAATTATAAGAGTAAATATATCTCAAAACATAGTTTTTAATCTTTAAATATTTTATAATTTCAAAATTTTACATAATTTTCTCCTGATTTTGAAGTCTTATTAAATAAATACTTTGCCAACAGTATATTCAATCAAAAAAACAAAAGTAATCCTCAAATAATATATGAAATAATATCAGGAAATGCTATTATAACGGTTCAAGAAACTATTAAGATAATTCAAATGGCTGGCATATTTTATATAGTTAAGAAATAAATTTATTTTAACACATCAAAAATATCATATTCTTTTAATTTTTCATCGTTCGTTTTAATAACAATTTTTTGAGGATCTTTTGATGCTGAGACTGTAATCGACTCTCCAAAATAATTTCAAGAATTATCTTGTTCAGAGCAAAAGAAACTTGAATTTATGCATCATAATCAACAAAATCATCTCTCAATTAATTCTTTTTGATTTGAGAAAAATATTTCAATATTATCAATATTGCTTGTTTTGTTTATATTTTCTAAATTCTTTACATATTTATTTTTTCAAACAATATCAAAAGCTATATTACTCAGAGATTTATATAATATATTATTATCGTCTCAAAAAATAGCTATAAAGACATTTTTAACATTTCAACCTTTCCAATTAAATATAGGAGAAAAATCATAATCAACATATTTATCTCCATTAAATTTTAATTTGAAAGGAATACTATATGTTATAGTTAAAATTTTACTTTCATTTGGTTGAAATGAAACATTAAATGTACTTATTTTTTTGACTGAGTTTAATATTTGTCAGCTACTATTTGTATTTTTGAATTCTTCAGACATATAACTATTTGATATGCTTAAACTTTTATTTCAATCATATACTTTAAAATTAGTTGGATAATTATTTTCACTATTTAAAACATATATATTATCTGAATATGGAATTAAAGATGCGTTTACACTAGTATTTTTAAAAAATGAAAATCATATTTTTTGATCTTTCATTTCTTTATCTGAATTATTCTTTAAATAATATCTTACTCAAATATTTATACTTCATCAAGTATAATCATTTTCTACTCCTATAAATCATAATTTTTCATCTATATTGTTATGTTCATCCCAATTATCAATAGTAGTGAGATTTTTTTCTATAAAATTTTTACTCACTTTTAATTTTTTCATTAAATACTCATATCAAAGATATTTTGCATCTTTTTTAAAAATATTTTTGTCAGATGTTTTAAAAACTAAAACTTCTTTTTCCACTGATACATTTTCACTTAATAAATTTCCTGATGAAAAATATAATCATCAAGCTCAATTACTATTTAAAATTGGTCACATATTTGCAAATGCTGGTTGTATTAATATAGAAAATATGAATGTAAATAATATTTTTTTCATAAATCAAAAATAAAAATATAAAATAACTTGAGTTTAAATAAGCTTTCTTTCTTAGTTTTTTTTAAAATTTAATATATATTACTCTTTAACAACTTCAATTCTCGCTCAAAGTTTTTGTAATTTTTCTACAAAATTTTCATACCCTCTTTCAATATATTCAATATTCGTCACTTTTGTTTCTCCGTCAGCTATTAATCAAGCTATTACCATAGCAGCTCCAGCTCTCAAATCCCAACTCGTAACGGTAGCTCATTTTAAATCCATTTTTCAAAAAATAAGTGCTTCATGAGGATTGAGTATTGCTGTATGTCCTCTCATTTTATCAAGCTCAACAAGAAAATTTAATCTTCATTCAAAGAGTATTTCATGTATTTTTGAAATACCATCAGCTTGTGTCATAAGAACGGCAAATGGAGAACCAATATCAGTAGGAAATCCTGGGAAAATATTTGTTTGAATATCAACTTTTTTTAAATCATTACTTCTATATACTCTTGCTGTATCATTTCCAATATTTTCAATTTTCACTCCTGCTTGTTTCAATTTTGCAATAAAACTATACAAATCATCAAATCTTGCATTTTTTATATCTATATAATCTTTTGATGCTAAAGCTCCAAGTACCATAAAAGTTCCTGATTCGATATAATCAGAAATGACTTCATATTCTACTTCTTTTTTGAGCTCTTTCACTCAAGTGATAACAATAGTATGATTGTATCTGATTTTTATATCTGCTCCAGCTTCTCTCAAAAATCCTATTACATTCATAACATGTGGTTCAATAGCTGATAATACTATGGTAGTAATTCCATCTCTTAAAACATTCGCAACTATTAAATTTTCAGTTGAAGTTACTCAAAACCCAGCATCTAATTCTACATCTCATGAAAATGGTTTTCCGGTAATATTTATAAACTTATCACAAAGATGGTAATCATATCCTATAGCTTTTAAACCATTTAAATGTGCATCAATTGGTCTTTTCCCAATACTACATCCTCATGGAAAAGGTATAGAAATATTTCAAAAATAATGCAAAATTGGACTAAGAAGCAAAATAGATGCTCTTATCTTTTTTATCATATCCACATTCATATTTGATATATCTAAATTTGTCGTATCTAAATCCAAAATAGTTCCATCAAATTTATATTTTGCTCAAATAGTTCAAATAATTTCAAGAAATGTTAAAACATCTCCAATTTTAGGAATATTCTGTAATTTTATCTTTCATCTTACCAGTAAAGTAGCTGCTAAAATTGGGAGAGCTGCATTTTTTGAACCACTTATTACAACCTCTCATGATAAATCTTTAGAAGTCTTTATTTTATACATTTTTATATATTAGAATTATTTTTTAAATAATAATTATTTTTTGTATTTTTTCAAAGAATAATTATAAAATAGACAATATATATTATTTTTTCATAAATGTCATTTTTTAAAACTTCATGAATGGTAATAAAAATTCATTCTCAAAAAGAGACTGAATTTTTATTTGATATATTTACTTATGAATATGGAAAAATGAAATTAAAATCAAAAAAATCAAAAAAAGAAAAAACTCTTGATATTTGATATATCATTGATTTTGAAATTAATGTGAAAAAAGAAAATAGTATTCATGAAATGAAAAATATTAAAATAAAAAATGAGTTTGATTATTTAAATAAAGATTATTCTATTCTTTTACAATATCTTGAGCTTATTACTTTAGTATATGAAAAATGTCCTTATAATGTTGCTATATATGATATTTTCCATCTTCTTAATGGGGTAAATATATGTGAAAATATTTCATCTGAAAAACTACTCTTTTCAAAATTAAAAGTATTATCTCTTTTATGAATATTACAAATAGATAATAGTAACTTACAAATTCAAAAAATACTTTCTTTTATTTCAAAAGAAAGTATTCAAAATATTTTAAAATTAAAATGATTAACACAAAAAAATCAATGAGAAATAAATAATATTATACAAGAGACATTACTCAAATAATTTACAATCTTTTTTTCCATATTCTTTTATAAAAGCCTTTTCATCCCCATAAGTTAAGAAATCTTTATGATGTTTCGGAGGAATAAAATTTGGATCTTTTTCGCTTTGAATTCAACACCAATATATTTCTGTTTGAGAAACAATTTCTTTTATATAATTAACAAGTCAGTTTCCATAACTACAATAGCTACAATTTATTTTTTGAAGGAATGATAAATACGGTAATTTATGCCTATCAAATTTTATATATTTATTTCTATCCACTAATTCAAGTCAATAGAGTGGAAAACAAATTCTATGATATATTTCGATCAAAATATCTAAAATAATAAATCAAAAAAACACAGCATATATAAATGGAGATGACAGAGTATGTCGTAAAAATCTTTCTGGATGTTTTAAATGTTCCATAATAATAAAATAAAAAAAATTATATAAAGACAACTCTTTTATATATAAAAATAAAAAAAAATCAAGCTCTAAATTTATAACTTTCTTTGATTGAAGTAAAAAATATGTTATAATCAATAAGAATTGAAAAAAATTATTTCATTTTACAAAAACAATGAATACCAATGGAGTCATATTATTCTTATGAGGAGTTATATTTATAATTTTATATATCTATAACTTAAGAAAAAAAGAAAATCTTAAAAGAACTTTACGATTATCTTTTTTGAGGGTAACTATGCCAAAAAAGAATTCTGATCTCGATGAAAAACAAGAAACTATAAAAGATTTTAAAGAAATGATTTGATTAATGGAGCAGTTGCTGGCAAGTTTACATAGTATTTCATCAAGTAAATTAAAAACAAAAATAGTAGGTCAAGATCATATAAGTTTGGAATACATTACTCATGATGGGGAAATCCTTTTTTATATTATTTGTCCAAATGATTATAAATGACTTATTGAAAAACAAATTAATTGATTTTATCCAGATGCAATTATTGAAGAAACTCCAGAAGTAAATATTTTTGCTGGAAGAAAATATCGGGAGTCTACATACCTCAATATAAAAAAGGATTATTTTTATCCAATTAAAACATATCAAAAGCTAGAATCAGATCCAATTAATAATATTACCAATGCATTTTCTACTTTAAAAGAAGATGAATCGTGAGTTTTACAAATTCTTATTAAACCAGAAGATGATGATTGGCAAGAGGAATGTCAAAATATTTCTAGTAAAATTATGGATGGGAAAAAAGCAGCTCTTTTTAGTCTCAATCCATTTAAAATGTTTGTTTGATTTATTACCATATTTTTTCATCAAGATGATGAAAAACAAGAACCTTCAAAAAACAAAACGAGTGCACTCACTCAAGAAAGAGCAAAAATAGTTGATGAAAAAGCAGAAAAAACATGATATAGAACTATTATTAGAGTTATTACTACTGGAAATTCAAAAACTGGAGTAAAAATAGAACTCAATAATATTATTTCCACTTTTAAACAATTTACTTATCCAGAATTTAATTGATTTACTTATACACATAGACATAATAATGACAGCTTGATAAAAAATTATATTTTTAGATATTTTAAAAAACCATTTTGGTTAAAAACGATGATTTTAAATACAGAAGAAATAGCTTCTTTATTTCATTTTCCACACATAAAATATAATAAAACTCCAGAAATAAAATGGCAAAATTTTAAAATAGTCAAAGTTCCTAATAATATTCCAAAAGAATGACTTTTATTATGATATAATATTTACAGATGAGTAAAAAAAGAAATCAGAATGAAAACAGAGGATAGATTTAGACATTTTTATGTAATCGGACAAACAGGTACTTGAAAATCTACTATGCTATCTGTTATGGCAAGACAAGATTTAAGAAATGGTAATTGAATTGCTGTTATTGATCCTCATGGAGATTTAGTAAAAGACTTAATACCTTTTATACCAAGAGAAAGAGCTGATGATGTAATTATATTTAATCCAGCAGATCAAGAAAGACCAATGGGAATGAATTTACTCGAAGCTCATACTCCAGAAGAAATGGATTTTGTTGCTATGGATTCGCTCAATATCATGATAAAATTATTTTGAAATGAAGTCTTTGGACCTCGCATACAAGATTATTTTAGAAATGGAGTACTCGCTTTAATGGAATATCCAGAATGATGAGCTATTACTGATTTGGTCAGGCTTTTTACCGATGAAGATTTTCAAAAAGAAAGAGTTCGTCATATTAAAAATCCTATTGTCAGATCTTGGTGGGAAAAAACATATGCGAGTATGGGGGATAGAGAAAAACAAGAAATTATTCCATATTTTGCTGCAAAATTTGGTTGATTTATTACGAATACTCTTATGAGAAATATTATAGGACAAACGAAATCAAGTTTTGATATTACTGAAATTATGAATACTTCAAAAATACTCATGGTAAATCTCAGTAAATGAATACTCTGAGATATTAACTCTGAGTTATTATGATTAATTTTGGTTTCAAAAATACAAATGGCTGCTATGAGAAGACAAAATATAGCGAAAGAAGATAGAAAAGATTTTTTTATGTATATAGATGAATTTCAAAATTATATCACTCCGAGTATTGAATCAATATTATCCGAAGCGAGAAAATATCGTTTATGACTCAATTTAGCTCATCAATATTTAGGACAATTAGAAAAATCTGATGCACTTACTAAATCAAACTTAAATTTAAAATGAGCAATTTTTTGAAATGTTTGAACGGTTATGACTTATAAAATTGGACCTGAAGATGGAGAATTTATGGAAAAATATTATGCTCCAACATTCTCAAATCAGGATTTAGTAAATATGGATAAATTTAAAGCTGTTATGAAGTTATCTATTGATACTCAACCAACTATTCCATTTTCTATAATTCCTATAAATTTTAATTTAGAAAAGTGAGATGAAAATATAGCAAAAGCTTATTATGAACTTTCTCGATTGAAGTATGGAAGAGATAGAATGTTTATTCAAAAAGAGATAGAGTATAGAATTTGAGTTTAATTCATAACAAAATAAGTATGCAAGAACAAAAAACACTTTTAGAAGAAAATATACAATTAAAAAAACAAATTGAAATTTTACAATCAAAACTCAAAATTATAAAAATTTGGGTAGAAAAAGAAGTAAAAGAACAAACACATAAAATCTCAAAAAGTAAAACTTCACAATTCACTACATCAGTAAAAGAAGATTTTCTTAATGAAAATTTTGAAGAAGTAATTGTTACGAGAATTACTGGATATTTTTGAGATTTACTTCTTTTGAATGCTCCGAAATGAACGATTGAATGAATTACTTCAGCAGAAATAAATTATTATAATATGATTAAAAATCCAAATATTGATGGTTTTGCAGTTATTAGTGCATATCATAAAGTCTTAGATTTATTTATAGAAAGTTTTATTACTAATAATTTTAGAAAGTTTGCCAAGAAAAAATGATGTACCATTTTAAGAGTCAATGATCCACTTGAAAAAGCTCTCAATTTAATTGTCAATAGTAAATATATATTAAGTGCCGGAAGATTATTTTGACTTTTAAAAATGATAAAAGAAGATCAAAAAATGTATGATTATGGGAAATGTTTTAAAGATTATCTTGATAAATATACTGATTTGAAAAATATTTTACTCGATGATGTTTTTTATAATAAATTTATTCATCTCAATAAATCAGAAGTGCTTTCGAGTAAAAGACATTCTGGAACTATTTCAAAAAAAGATACCACCGATGCTAGAAAAATACTTATTTGAGATTTTAGAGATACATCATCTTTGATATATAAAATATTAGAATGACAAAGTGTGATATATTAAAAATAAATCATTTCTTAGGATGAGAATTTTTATACTTTAAATATTTTTTGCATTTTGAAATTTTTATGATACAATCGAGCATATATTTTATTTAGTATAATAATATTATTATGGATTTTTGACCATTAAAAGCAAAATTCAATCAATTCAAAGAAAAAGCAATTGAGATCACCGATAAAACTATAGAAATGACAGCAAAAAAGATAAGTGAATCAACATTGGTTATAAAAACTCAAAATGAATTTGAAACATTTATTTCAAAATCAGAAAATAAAAAGTTTATCAATGATAAATGAGAAGAAAAAATTTTTACAAAAAGAGTATTTATAGTTTTTTGAGATTCAAAACAAGATTTTTTTAAAGAGTTTATGCTTTCATTACCTGTATTATTGACAAAATCTTTTTCACAAAATATATCATTCAAGGTGGTTGATATTTCAAATAAAGAAATAAATTATTCTCTTTATGAACTGAAAGATTTTCCTACTCTTTTAGTTTTTGAAAATAAAGAAATGTATAAAAGTATTTCTTGAGAAGAAAATTTGAGAAAAATAGTAAATAGTCTTACTTTAGATATCAATAAAACAATTGAAGAATTATAATTTTTAATTTCATTTTTATGGATTCACAAATTTTGCAAGTTTTATATATAGTTTTAACTCTTTTTATTACTGTTATCGGAATCTTAAATTCTATTGTTTTACGGAAACTGATAAAAATTTTAAATACATTCAACGAAATGATTACTCTTTTCAATAATGTAAAACAAATTTTTTTTCTGTATTCTCAAATACCAGAAATGATATTTTGATATATAAAAGGTATTCTTTTAGGAAAGAAAAAAAAATAAAAAACCCAAATTTAATTTGGGTTTTTTATTGCAAAAAAATTATAAATCATTATCTTAATTTCTAAACACATTATCATTAATAATTACTCAAAATATATGTCTTTTGTCCATCTTCATAATCACACACATTTTTCTATACTTGAATGACTGCCAAAGCCAAAAGACTATATTAAAAAAGCAAAATCTTTATGAATGACAGCTGTTGCAATAACAGATACAAATAATATTCACGGGTGCCATGAATTTTATAAATATGCAAAAGAAGAAGGTTTAAAACCAATTTTATGAGTAGAAATATTTTTACAATCCAAAGAAGATCTAAAAATGATTCATAAAATTGTTTTGCTTGCGAAAAATTATGATGGATATAAAAATATTATAGAACTTCTTTCTATAGCAAATTTACAAAGACCTGGAGATACTCCTTATATTACTTGGGAAGAATTAAAAATATATTCAACTCATTTAATTTGTCTCTCTGGCCCTATCTCTTCTGAAATATCTTATTCCATTCTTGCATGATTGAGTGAAGATCAAATTATGAAAAAAATCAATGAGTATGAATCAGTATTTCCTGGAGATTTTTATATTGAACTCTTATATCATGAAGATATTCCAAAACAAAAACTCGTTACAAATACACTCATAGAACTCCATAAAAAATATAATTTCAAAGTAGTAGCAGCCAATAATTGTTATTATATTTCACGAGATGATAAACAAACACAAGATATTATAAGAGCTATATGAACAGGACACCAAATAGATAATCCAGACAGAGCGACTATTTTACATTGAGATTATTCTTTTTTGGATAAAAAAGGTATGCAAGAATTATTTTGATTTCTTCCTTCGGCTTTGTCAAATACTTGAGAAATAGCGAATAAAATAGATATACATATCCAAATTTGATGAATCTTGATTCCTAAATATGAACTTCCGGAGTGAGATCAACAAATATACGAAGAAGCTATATCTTGAGAAAAAGATGAGAATACTATTCAAAAACTTACTTCTGATGAATGGTATTTGAGATATATTTCATATAAATGACTCAATTGGAGATATAATTATAATCTTTCCAATTCTGATATATTTGATTTAGTGAAAAAACTCGATAGAGTTGGATTAAATAAACCTCTTACAGAAACTTCTCCAGAGGAATTAAAAGCATTATCTTTACAATATTTCTCTGACAAAAAAAAATCTTTTTTACAAAAATTAGACAGAGATTTAATAGAAAAAATAGATAGATTAGAATATGAACTTGAAGTTGTTCATGAAATGTGATTTGATGCTTATTTTCTCATCGTTGCCGATTATATAAATTGGGCAAGAAATAATGAAATTCCAGTTTGACCATGAAGATGATCAGCGGCTTGAAGTTTAATGGCATATTTATCATGAATCACAGATATTGATCCATTACCATATAATTTACTTTTTGAAAGATTCCTCAATCCTGCCAGAGTTTCTATGCCAGATATAGATACTGATTTTGCTGATGATGGAAGAGATAAAGTTATAGAGTATTGTAGAAAAAAATATGGATCTGATCATGTAGCTCAAATTTGTACTTTTGGTACATTTGCTGCGAGAGCTGCAGTAAAAGATGTTGGAAAAGTTATGTGAGTTGATTTTTCTCAAATGAATGAACTGGCAAAACTTATTCCTGAAAAACCAGGTACGAAATTAAAACAAGCACTCGAAGAAAGTTTTGAGTTTAAAACAGCATATGAAGAAAATCCAAAATATAAAATTATTATAGATAATGCATTAAAAATTGAATGAAATGTAAGACAAATATGAGTTCATGCTTGTGCTGTGATTATTGCACCTCAAAAATTAACCAATTATACAGCACTCGCTCATCCACCAAAAGATTCCAATGTTATTATTACTCAGTATAGTGCTTATCCATTGGAAGATTTAGGATTGTTAAAAATGGATTTTTTAGGTCTGAGAAATTTAACTATTATCAAAAGAGCTTTAAAAATTATTAAAAATAATAAATGAGTTGATGTAAATATACTTACCGTAGAGAGAAATGATCCAAAAGTTTTTGAAATATTTGCTGCTGGTGACACCACCTGAGTATTTCAGTTTGAATCTGATGGAATGAGAAAATATTTAATAGATTTATGACCAGATACTTTTGAAGACCTTATTGCCATGGTTTCACTCTATCGTCCTTGACCAATAGCATATATTCCAACTTATATAGATAGAAAATATAAAAGAGTTGAGTTAAAATATATGACTGATGATCTCATTTGAATTTTAAAATGAGCTGGATATAGTGATGAAGTCATTGCAGAAGAAAAAAGAAAATTAGATGAAGATTTAGCACCTATATTAGATGTAAGTAATGGAATTGCTGTATATCAAGAGCAATTGATGTTTATCGTTCAAGTAATGGCTTGATTTAGTTTGTGAGAAGCTGATTTACTCAGAAGATGAATTGGAAAGAAAAAAGTTGAGATTATAGAAAAATTAAAAATTGAATTTATTAAAAAAGCAAGTAGTTATAAAAACTATAAACCAGAAACTCCAAAGTATATTTATGAAGAAATGATTCAACCAGCAGCGAATTATTCATTTAATAAATCTCATGCAGCTTGTTATGCTTTTATTGCTTACCAAACGGCATATTTAAAAGCATATTATAAAACAGAATTTTTAACAGCACTCATGGTGAGTGATGAAGAAAGTATGGAAAGAATAGTGATGGAAGTATGAGAGTGTAGTTCAAAATGAATCCATGTATTGCCACCAAGTATCAATGCTTCGATGAAGCATTTTACTTATATAGATGATAATACTATTAGATTTTGACTCAAAGCGATTAAATGAATTTGAGATGGTCCAATTGAAGCGATTAAAAATGGGAGAAAAGAAAATAAATATATATCTTTAGAAGATTTTATTCTCAGAGCTGGGAAAGATGTAGTAAATAAAAAATCATTAGAAGCACTCATATTATCTGGAAGTTTAGATGAGTTTTGAGAAAGAGGGCAATTATTTCATAATATTGAAAATATTATCAGACATTCGAGAGTTGGAGAGAAAAAATTAAAAACGAATCAAATTGGATTGTTTGATCATATAGAAAATTCAAATAATCTTGTTTTAAATACCGTTGTAAATTTTTCTTTTGAAGAGTCTATAAAATGAGAAAAACAAGTCATTGGTTTTCCTATTTCGTGACATCCTCTTGATGGTATTTCCAGATATATTGAAAAAAGATGTCAAAATGCAAAAATATTAAAAATGACTTTTGATGAAATAGAAAAACTTCCAGAAAAAGATAAATCAAGAACTACGATTATTCAAACGGTTTGATATATAAAAGATGTCAGGAAAGTTATGACAAAAACAGGATGAAACATGGTATTTTTGTATTGTGAGAGTTTTTATTATGATTTTGAAGTAACTATTTTTCCAAAAGATTTTGAAAAATTTAAAGATAAAATTGAAATAGATACGGTTATTATTGTCAGTTGAGGACTCAATATAAATATTGAATATAAAAGGAAAGCTATTTTAGCCCGTGAAATCAAATCACTGACTTTAACTCAAGTGAGAGAACAAGCTCTTTCACTTTGATTATTTGATAACAAAAAATATAATTCTTTCTTAAAAAATAATATTATTTCATTAGTTGAAGAAAAAAATGAAGCTATTGAAGGAAAAGACAATGGTGAAAGGAATGAAAATGATGATTTTTTAGAAGTAAATGAAAATATTATTATAGATGTTACTTCTTATCCAAATGTGATTTTAGAATCAGAAAAAATAGAAAAATATATCATAAATATACCAAAAACAGCTAAAAAAGAAGATTTAGTATCTTTAAAAGAATTTATGTCAAATGAAAAACAATGAAACACAAAAGTTTACCTTCTTTTACAAGGAAAAGAAATTGATACAAAAATGAGTGTGGGTGATATTTGAAAGCTAAAAAAATGGGAAAAAGATAACTTTTAGATCCATTGTGAAAAACAACATTTTCTTTTGAAAAAAAACAAATATATGTTAGAATAAAATAAAATAATTATTTTAACATATTTTTTATGCAAAATTATAATAAAATTCAAAAATTTATTTCATTTTTTCTTATTTTTTCCATTTTATTTTCATTTACTATCAATATAAAATTTTTTGGTTTTATAGGAACTCTGATGGCTTCAGATATGAAATATTATAATTTAGTATCTATCTTTGTACAAGAAGATATTTATTCAAGTATTCAAAGTCAAGTGCAAACATATGCAAAAAATATTCAAAACACTTTAGAAAATACAAAAACGATTATTATTCCGACTTCTACCGATGAACAGCCTTTTAATATAGCATCAGTAAATGAAAAATTGTATTTTGAGTGAGATCAAATTGTTACTAAAGTGACATGAAATTCAAAATTAATTGGAAGTGTCTTTATATGAAATTTAGCACTTCCTGTTGTTGAAAATAATGGTTCTTTTGAAAAAACAATATTTCCGTATGTTGATTTTGAAGATAAGCTTTATATATATAATCATGAAATGAAAAGATATCAATTAAATACTGATACACATACTGATCCAAAAGCTGAAATATGGCATGGATTTATTTCACCAAATACTTGAGATAAAAATCAAGATATTCAACAAATAAAAGATTATTTTTCAAAAAACAGTGATTATTATAATGGAATTGGGAATTTTCAAAATTCAAAATGAATTTCAAATGGAAAACAAACAGAAGAATTGCTTTCAAAATATGAACCATATGTATTTTATTTTGATCAATTCAGAGAATCAAAATCTGTAAAATATGTTGATTATAAAGCATACCAATCAGCTATGGATTATAGTGAAGATTTATCTTATAATAGATTTTCGACTGAATTGGCTGATACATTAAAATGAAAATATCTTTGATCACAATCAGATTTTATTGGTGATGTATCTTCTTTACTTCCACCATGAGTTGATCCATCTATTCTCAATGATAATGGTATGAAAAATGTTCCAGATATTCAAAGTAGAAAAGTTATTCAAACAAGTGTCAAAAAATTTTTACAAATTTTTAATGAATCAGCTCTCGGAGATTTTAGAAAAGATATTCATAATGCATGAAGATATAATTCATGAGCATCAACCGTTCAAGTCGATATGATACCATCTCTTATTACTACCTTAGATGCTATGGGGACAGCAGTTTTAAAAAATGTAAATAATGAGTTAGAAAAAACAATCGATTTGCAAGTAAAAAATAAGGTATCAAAAGATATTATTATACCAGAAAGTCTTATCATTAAAGAGTCACTGAAAGAAGAGATATATACTAATTTTCTGTATGGACAGCAAGCAAAAAATATTACTACTGCTTCTGGTTGTACTATTTATAGATGATCAACCTATAATAGTGGAAATCTTGTACAAGCAAATCGAGCATTTAATATTAATCGAATTCAGTCAGATTTAAAGCTTTGTATGATGTGAGGAACTCAGTGATATTGGGGTGGAAATAGTCCATTGAATCTTGATTCATGAGGAAGTGAATTATGGAAACTCAAATCAAGCAATTATAAAAATGCTATTTTACCACTTTTTGATATTTTATGATCACTAAAATCGAAAGATACTAATAAAAATCCAAGTCCGAACCATTGTTTTAACACCAATCTTTTACTTACTTATCAAAAAACTATAGATACTAGTGGAGATGGGCATGATTATATTTATAGTGTTCCTATAAATGGGAATGCTGCAAGTAATTGGAGTTGTAATACGACCAATATATTATATACATGAACGATGAATTATACTCATATGTATAATAATTTTGCTTCATTACCACTCAATGATTGTGAAACTATTACTTTACAAGTTGATGGATTAGTCATAAAAACTAGATCAGACACTCATTGTCATGATGGATGATCAGATGGAAACGATATTCCTCCAACATCAAAAACATATAATTTTCATAAAGTTAAATCATGGTTTGAGCATAAATCACCAACAGCTGATGAGCTTGCTCAGGAAACAAAATATATGATTACCCCAAATCTTCCAATAGATAGAGATAGATATATTGATTTTATTTGATCTACTAGTAACTATGTAAAGATCAATTATCCATATTTAATGAGGGTTATCTTAGATTCAAATCAACCATTTAGTTTAGAAAATGCTAAAAATTCTCTCAAAACATACCTTGATAAAAAATCAAAGGAATTAAAAGCAACAGGTATCAATATTGATCTCTACACTTTTTTACAAAATAAACCAAATCAAACCGTTACCACTCTTTGAGGATCAAAAGTTTTAAGTTATATTGATACTCTTATATTTTCGATCTATTGGAATAATCTCAATTCTGTGAGTGCAAAATATAAATTTATCGTAGAAAATTATCTCTCTGATCAGTTTGGAGGAAATGATTTAAAATTTTTCTTACCAAAGAATAAAAGTCAATATGAAATTGCTTATCTTTGAGCTCCGGGAGATGCGAAAAATATGTATGTAAAACTTGATCCAGAAGATAAATGAGAAAATCCGTATGCGAATATAATATCTCAAAATCTCAATCTCAATAATTATTTACTCGGAAATAAGTGAAATAATAAAAATAATACCGGAAATTTCAAATGTGCTCCACCAGAATGAGTTCCGATTTGGAAATGGATCCCGGCAGTAATATGTCGGTTAAAGGATATGCTTCCACCTAAAATTTCTATTTCAGAGTGAGGTTGTTGACTCGATATGATTTCTTATGATAATGGTAATACTTCTTATCTTGATAATCTTGATCTCAATAAAAATGGAATTAATGATTTTTTAGAACAAGAATTACAAACTGGGAAATTAGAACTCAAAAGTGATGCTGTAAAGTATTATTATAATAGAGTAGGAAATTTAGAAGCAAAATTATTAAATGCATCATGAAGTGTAATTACTTTTGATAATTTTACTAATGTTTCGTTTCAATTATTAAAAGTTGAAATTGCATCTGATGATACCAAACCTTTTAATGAATTTAATAAAAAAACTATCTATGATAATAGTAAACCTCTTGAATCAAATATATTAAATAACAAAGATGCGTATAATGAAGTTTTGAAATATATATCTTTTAAAGATTTATCAGTTGTCGTAAAAAATGGAGTTGCAAAATATAGTTTTGCTACGAAATCAAAAGATGTGAATATAATTTTCAGAGCAACAGCAACTTTAAAAGATCAAAAATGAAATAGAGTGATCACTAAGATCTCAACGGATCTACCAATTCAAGTCAGAGGAGATTTATTGTATGCATCCAATTATAAATTATCAAATTATGCATGAGAACCTACTCTTGATGCTGGAATAAATACAATCAGAGCATCAAGTAGTCCAAATATATTTCTTATTGAGGAAAATGATTTTCATGCTCGTAAATGAAGTTTAGCTCCTTTAAATAGTATTTCCAGTGCAAAAGATAAGTCCTTCATCACTTTAAAAAATACTGATAAAAAATGAAACAATCTTCCTATTGCTTACCCATTAACTATCAATGCGAGTGATGAAAATCATAAAAAAATAATTGAACCAACTATTTTGAATAATTTAAATAATTATAAAGACTTACTTCCAATTAAAAAATCTGGGACTTGTTTTATAGAAATAAAAGACAAGAATAATTTTCTCATCAAAAAAGAAATTCAAATTATTCCTGATACAGCAATTACTATAAAACCTCAACTTTCTACTTCACTCATTGAAAAATGATGAGTTATAACTACCAATGTCTTTAGTATTTTAGATCAATTTGACAATCTTACTGCTGGAGAAAATTATCAAGTGGAAGCAAGTATTTGATGAAATAGTGTTACTTTTGAAGATGGAAGTAAAAAAATAAATTTTCAAGTTTTTGATGGATATAAACCATTTCGTTTGAAATCAACTGAAGTAACCTGATCTTCTAGTATTACTTTTAAATTAAGTAAAGCAGAAGTTATAATAGATACAAAAATAGTAAATGTATCAGTTGTAGATACCATTGATTTTAGTGTTGATATAAAAAATACACCACTCAAAGTGGGAAATAATACTTATAATTATGATTTAAAAATTTGAAATACCAGTGAAGCTGAAAAATTCAATTCAAGAGCATATCTTATTTCTAACAGTATTTATATTCTTTCAAATCAAGAATATATTGATATAAAAAATAATACTGGAAGTGGAAGTTTTCAAACCAAAACAAAAGCTTGAGAATGAGTAAAATTAGAATTTAAAATAGAATGAGTAAAAAACTCTATTTATAAAGATATTGCTATAAAACCAGATCTTCCAGTAAAAGTAGATATCGGACTTTCAAAATCAAAAATAGAAGCCAGTCCATCTGAAACCTCTCAATTATTTGTTGATCTCAAAGATAGATATAACAATGTCGTTTGGAATGATAATAGCACCAATCTCACATTAGAGATTCTGAATAAGTATTCATCTATTATCAAAGCAAATACAACGAGTAAAACCGTAGTAAAATGAAAAGCTACCTTTGAACTCCAAGCAACCAATATGCCATGATCAGCTTTTTTCAAAGTTTGAACCAATCCAAGTTTATCACAAAATAAAATCGAATTTATAGGGCAAAGTCCTTTTCCAAAAACAGAACTTGATTCTATTTTAAGTATGAGAAGTGCTTGAATATTGACTATTACTGGAAAGCAATTTTTTGAAGAATACGATCTTTCAAATTATAGATTTAAATATTATGATAAAAATATATTACAATCAAATCAAGATTTTAAAAACTTAAATCCATTACAAAAATCTCAACTAATTGCTTTATTTGATACACATAATAAACTTATTATTCCTTGAGTATGAGAAAATGCAGGAAAAATAGAAACATTTTATTTTTGGAATAAAAATAATATAAATGGGAAAAAATATAATGCTTTGTATACTACTTTACTCTGAGCAAATTATGGAGATATTACTCAAAAAGATAATCTTGCTAATTCTATTTTATTTGATAAAAATAATAGATCTTTAGCCGTTACTTCTTTATTAAATAGCACCGATAATAATACGGAAGTATTACAATTACATAAAAATGGAAATGTAACTCTCAATACGAATACTTCTGATTTATCTCAAGATATTACTACGAGTGTGAATCTCAATACTTCTCAAAAACTAGAACTTTCTTTTTATAATAATACTTTCGAAAAACTCGTTACAAAAATAGACTATAATGTGCCAAATTTTGAATTACTCAATTGTACGAGTGATATAAAAAGTTGTATACAAGATGATAAAAATAGAATTGGATTAAAATCACTCAATAAAAATTATACAAATAAACTCAATGAAGTATCAAATCTTTCTTTAGAAACGAAAAATGGAGAAAAACTTTTAGAAATTTTTAACAATGGAAAAATAATAAAAAGTACATTCATTAGCTTAGAAATGTCTAAAAATTATACTCAGTGACTGGTGCTTGATGTAAAATATAATGGACTACTTATAGCCAATCTCGCATTAAAACTCAAATCAGATTCTCAAATACAATTTATAAGAAATAGTGAACCACTTACTACGAATGGAATGAATGTATATTTAGAATCAAAAGATTATTATCCAAGTCAAAAATATATATGATCATCAACAAAAGAAGATATTGGCTATAGTATTTCTTATAATGATCCATTTGCAACTGAATCATCAAATAAGTCAAATAATTTTTGAGCAAATTTTACCAAACCATATGAAACTTTTGCCAATGACAAAGGTTTATGATGGTCAGAAGATAATAAAATACTCCTTTCATTTTCAGCCGGGAAAAATGTATGAGATGCTACCAAGGATTATATGAGTTTTTCACTCATCAATCTTTGAGATCCAGTCATGAGTTTAAAACAAATCAAAAAGAAACTTCCTGGAACTACAAAAGATAGAAAATTTGACTCAAGTATTTGATATTTGCTTTCAAAAGATGAAAAAAATATAGCCTATAATACTTTTGATTATAATAAAGATGGCATTATTGATGTAGTACTTTTAAAAAGAGATGGATATGTCGAACTTTTAGAAGGAACGAATGATATAAAAAACTTTATTCATAAATGAAATCTTATATATCTTCCCGACCTATCATGAAAACCAGTTTTAGAAACATGAGATTTTACTGGAGATGGATATGATGATATAGTAGTATTATCAAAAAATAGACAACCAATATTACTCAATAATGAAGTAAAAGATTTTACGAGGATAAATCTTGATTTGAAATTACAATGAACTATGAGTCAAATCATTGCCTATGATATGGATTTAGACTGAATGCATGATTTAGTAACACTCGATGATAATGGGGATATTTACATACATTATGGAACTTCTCAAAAATGAATTTTTACAAAAAAAATCGTTGATAATTGACTGGGTATAAAAATCGATTGAGGTTCAAGAAAAGATGGATGAGCTTTGTATTTCGAGTGATTATATCAAATTCCAGACAATAAACAAACTGATTATGTAACGGAAAGTAATCAACTTCTTGCGAGTCAAAAAGCACTTGAATCACAAAAATGAGCTCCAACGAGTTCGAGTGAGGCAGATTTTAATGAATGAATGGTGGATAAGCTCATATTTACTCAAATGAGTTATGGAAATTATATCACAAGTTGAAATAATAAAACCGATGTTATTAATAATCTTCCTGACTTATCGACGATGGTAAGTGGATGAATACCAGTTGATAACGGAGAAATTACTGATTTTATCAATACAACTTCTGAAGAATTAAATCCATGAAAAAATGAATATGATCCAATTCAAAAACAAAAAATAACTACTTTTATCAAAAGCGAATATGCTGAGTATGAATGAGTAACTATACAAAAAACTTTTGTTGATCAAAATGGATGATCACTCAAATGAGGAGATAGTGTGAAGTTGGATATTGTTATTACCAATACGAGCGGAAAAACTCTGAGTAAAATTGCTTATGTTGATAAAATTCCACCTCCATTTAAACTTTCAGATAATACTGATTACGGCTTAAATATTGCTACAAAAGTAGTAGCGAGTACCGGAGTTCTCTTACAAGTGTCTCCAAGTGAGGATTTTACTTTTTTACTTGATTCATATAAAGAAAATGATATCAAAAAAACTCTTTCTCTCAATAATTGAGAATCAATACATTTGACACTTTTACTTGATACGAATGCATTTGAATATGGGTATATAGAAGCTAGATTATTTGATAGTCAGACTGAGCATTGAGATATAATATTTAAACCAAAAAATGAAAATTGTGGAAAACCATATAATCTGTATGCATCAACATCAGTGAGAACTTTAGTGAAAAAAGAAACTCAATGAGTCTGTAAAAATGAACTTCCAGATTCTGTAAAAAAGAATGCTATTGACGATGATAATAATGGAGTTCCAGACTATATTGATAAACTCGTTGCTGGTGGATGAACTTCTCCTGATATGACAAATTATGCTACTGATGCACTTGATACGATGAACAAAGATAGTGATGGAGATGGTATTATAGATAGTGAAGACATGTCACCAAACAAAAATAATGAGGATGACTTTATGAGTTCTCTTTGAAATATAGATGCAAATGTTGAGGAAATTATGGCAGGAATAGATACTATACTTGATGGACTGAGTTGTGGATTTGGATGATGAGGTTGTATAGCTTCTCCTTTCAATGCTGCACCACTAGCACCAGGAAGTTCTATCACTATGTTTGGATTTCCTATTGCTCCAGCTTTTCCATCACAATGGTGAGCTGCTTATAGTGGAATTCCTGTCTTTGCAGCTATGACATGGCTTCCTACTCCTACTGGACCTATACCATTTATATGGCCACCAAGTCCTATATGAGCTGGATGAATATTTTGAGAGAGTGGAATTAATAATTTCCGATTATTTATTACTCCAACTCTTACGGGAGCTGTTTGAGTAGCTGCTTGCTTTTGACCAGCATATAGTTCATATACTCCTTGGATGCCATGAGTAAGTCCAGTTATTCCTGGTTGAAATTGTATTGTAGCTGCAGCACCTTTATTTTGATGTAAAGATGATGGTTCTGATGGCGAAATTTCTAATAAATGAGATCCAAATGCAACAGCAATAAATGGAAATTGTAGTTGAGATGCCAATGTTTGAAAAACTCCGTATTTGTGAATTACAGCAAAAGAATATTTACAATATAAAAAAACTGGTACCAAAACTCCATCACTTATGTCGAGTTTAAAAGATGCTTTTTCAAAAGTAGCAAAAAAATGAGAAAAATGGACACTTCCCTCAAAACCACTTTTAAATATTTGATGAAGTGGAGAATCAGATTTTGATTTATCAGTTGATTTTTGAGCTCTGAAATCATGAAATTTTGAAGATGTTATCAAAATAAAAATGACCAGAATTTCAGCATTCCCTGATTTTTTAATGGATTGGGTAACGAGACAAATTGAAGAAATAGCAAATAAATTGACTGATTTTCCTACTATATATATTATATTACCAGATTTTAGTGGAATATTTGATAGTGGTTGGTGAGATTTTATATGAAATTTAAAAAATAAATTTAGTGAATGAGAACAAAAAGCTCAAACTGAGCAGAGTAATATTCAATCACAAATTGATACGAATAATTCATCAAAACCTGATTGTGAAAAAGATCAAGTTTGATGTTATATGAAAGATTTAGAAAATACCAAATTACAAGCTCGTAAAAATATTGGGGCTCATAGCACCGTAGGATGAATCAAAGCAGCATATGAATTTATGTCAAATCTCCCGATGATAAATATTGAGACTCAAAAAGTAAATTTTAATCTTCCATGGATTGATCAAAAAACACTTGATAAAGCACTCTTTGATTTTGAGGCCACCAAAAAACAATGGACTGATGAACTCAAAAGAGCCGAGACCGAGTGGTCATTAGAAAAATATACAACTGTTGGAACCGATACTTCATGAAATAAAGAAAAAATTACTTTAAAAACAAGAGCTCTTATTGATTCTATTGATAAAAATATTGAAATTATTAATGATTATAAAAAATTACCAGAAAAAATTCATAAACTTATCAGTATAAAGGAAATACGGATCAATCAAATTTTATGTAATATAGAAACTCTCTCCAAAATTACTGGTGGTCGGATATGAGATAATGGAAAAAGATTTAAAGCTTGGGTGGAACTTTATATCCTCATCAAAGCTATATTAAAATCATGGCAACTTCTCGTTGATGTATTTATAGATTATAGTGCTTCATGCCATCAATGTAAAAATGAAAGATGAGATTTGATGCATTTCTTATGGAAACTCATTAGTATGATTATTCCAAAGATTCCAGTGATACAATTTCCAAAATGGCCAGATGTGTATATTGATCTTCATAATATTCGAGTACAACTGAATATTTGACTTCCTGAATTTGAATTTAATTTGAGACCGATATTACTTCCAACTCTTCCAAGACTCTATTTATCAAATAGCCCAAATATCAATATAAATCTTCCAACTCTTCCATTATTACCCAGAATAGAATTGGCAGATTTACCTGATCTTCCATCATTGCCAAAAATTGAATTACCAAATTTACCACCACCACCAAAATTACCAAAATTATTTTGAGCTATAGAATGAGTGTTAAAAATACTCAAACTAGTTACAAAGATTATGTGTATTTTAAAAACGAGTCCATTTGTACCAGAATGGAGAGCTGGAGATCAAATAGCTTTTATTACGGAAAGAACTGGATATTTGAGTTTAGATTTTCTCGATATTTCTTTGCCACAATTTTCATTTCCATTTGTTGATGCTATTAAGGTTACCACCTATGTCAATTTAGAAATGGATGTTGAATTTCTGGTTGAAATGGCAAGACAAACAGCACTTCCTCTGAATACTTTTACCAATGATATTGTAAATATGCTCAATATCGGTATTGGGGATCTTGATTTTAGAAATCTGGTTCCGGAAGAGATTAATATTGGGACCAGTTACAACATAACACCAGAAACTAAGCAAGTTAGCCTCTCTGAGTTTGCTTCTTTAATAGCACTCAATATATTGAAACTTCATAAAAATATTAAAAAAGATGGTGCAATAGAAATATCAAACGAAGAATTTAGAAAAATTATTTCAGCTCAATTAGCAAATATTTGAAATGAAAAAATGGTTTGAGTTTGGCAAAATGCTTTGAATTATTCCTTTACAAAAGAAGATACTCTGATTGCTGATTTACTCAAAAATAATGAAAATAAATTCAATGAAATAAAATCAATTTTAAATGAGGAAAAAGAAAAAAATAATTTTATTTTTGATACATTAAAAACGAAACTAGAACAAACACCAACGGTAAATACACTTATGAATACTCTTTTTGATGCCAATAATTATAATACCAGATTGGAAATATATAATCAAGCAGCAGTAAATTCTATAAAAAATATACTCAATCCAGATGTTGAAGTGAACGAAATAAAAAAAGATGCAAAAAATATTGTCAAGGATATTACTTTATGACTTGAAAGTTTTTCTCAAGAAGTTGCACAGCAAAAACTTACTTCTCAAAATAGACCAAAACTTTCTGCAAATATTTCTGAGAAATCTCTTTCATATGTGTCTCCTATACAAGATAGAAAAGAAAAGAGTCTCATATTATCTCTTTCTTCTTCTCTTCTTGCAGTTATTCCATGAGCTCCAAATACTCCTTCTCCAGCATCATCTGATTGTGCTGGATCTATTGGATGATATAGTTTTGTATATCAATGAATCTATATTATAGAAGAATTTCTTGGTAAAAAAATCAGTTATCGTCTGTTTGATATGATTGACGGACTCACTGGAAAAGAAAAAATGAGTGAAAAAGATTTTGATACAGATGGAGATAAAGATATTATTTATATGGTTGGGAATGAAGTTTTTATAAAAGAAAATTTGAATACGAAACCTACAAAAATATATTATACTGGAAATCCGAGAGTACTCAAAATGAGTGATAATATATTTTATAAACATGAATTTATAGAATCAGTTAATGGACTCAATGAATCGATTAGTGATAATGGATATATTGATGTAAAATTTTCTGATTCCACTAATCCAAATATATCAAATTATCAATTAGAATTTTTTGATATCGTTGATAAATTTGATGACTTTATCAATCCAAATCCCAGTTATAAACCAATAAATACCGATAAATATATTATCGATGGATTTAGGGATATTGATGATATAACTATTCCTCCTAAGGAGCCACATTGAACTTCAGATACTTCATTTATCAGAAGAACAAATCTTGCTTATATAAAAAGTTCTGATAGTTTATTATGAGTAGAGCTATTTACAAAAGAAATAATAAATTTAAAAAAGGATAATAGTGATAAAGAAGTTTCTATCAGTGCAGGAACTCAAATATATACTGGAAATGATTCAACACAACTTACCTATTATTTTTATAAAGATAAAGATCTCGAAATAAAAAATAAAGTCATACCAATCAATTCCTATTCAAATATGAGTTTTTCAGAAGATATAAGAATAGTTTCATCAACTAATGATGTTTATGTAGAATGAAAAAAATTTGATACTTTCTCATGAAATAAAATTTTTGAATATATACAACAATGAATTCCACTTTTTCCGTGAACAAAAATTACTCGTAATAAAAATGAATTCACTTCTGGAAATATAATTATCAAATATTATGATTTAAGTGAAACCATAATTGATTTAAAAAATACTCAATATTACGAACTCTATGATTTATGAAATAAAAGTGATACCTATCTTATAAGAACAGCAATGA
>JAVHSE010000042.1:37411-42579 GCA_036172015.1 Patescibacteria group bacterium
GAACTCTATGATTTATGAAATAAAAGTGATACCTATCTTATAAGAACAGCAATGAAAAATAATTTTTATTATATAAAAGCAAGATCATTTCAAAAAAATAGATTTTCTACATACTCAAATCAAGTTTTATTGTCACCACAAAAAGAATCCGATACGAGAGCTCCAGAAATACTTGATTTTTCTGCTATAAAAGTACCAGTATACCAGAAAAAAATCATTAATATGAGTCAATATATATTTGAAGATAGTGGAGTGAATAATATACAAAATATTTCTATAGATTTTGATGGAGAAATTGATACCAATCATAATGGAGATTTTTATGATGATAAAGATTATGAAATGTGAAAAACTCAAACTGGAATAGAAATATCTAAAGAAGGATGAAAAATTTTCTTAAATGTATGACCATTTGATAGATTATATGATAAAAAAATCAGAATACATATGACTGATTCAAATAGTAATACTGGATATAAAGATATATGATTTATTATATATTCTCCTATTCCTTCTATTACAAGTGTCCAAGATAATAAAGTTATTAATGGAAAAATAGATGAATCATTATGAAATGAACCGGTTGATTTTTATAGAATCAGATGAGGAAGTATAGATAAATTAAAAGGAAGTTCAAAAAATACTGCTGAAACTATTGAGTGATGAAAATTTAATTTGAACCTTTGAGTAGAATGATCTCTTGCGAATGGATTATCTATAAAACAAGCAGAAAAAGAACTTTTCACGGTAGATGAAGTTACTGGAAAAATAAATAAACCTGACTTTGATAGCACTCTTTCTATCAAAATATATGCTTCTAATAATGCTAATAATGATTGAGCATATCCAAAAATAATAGTATCAAAAAATAATATACCAATATATCACGAATCTATTTCTCTTCCAAATATAGGAAAAGTTGAAATAGTAGAGGATTTTAAAAATCTCAATAAAATTTGAGTCTATTATAAACAAATTTCAAATAATTATGCCTATTTTCAAAATCCTTTATGAATTACACAAAATCCGTGAGATATATTTATTTATCAATCAAGTGACACTACAAAAACTCCTGTATTTAAAATATTTAAAGATGGAAGAATAGAAACTCTTTGAGATGTATATTATTTAGAATATGATACTTTTGATACTTATATCGTTTATAATTTAAGAAAAGTTTGAGTGAATGATATTATTTGAAAAGTAATGATTATTCCTGAAAAAAACTATATTTTAAAATAAAATTTAAAATCAACTTATATCTTCGTCAAGTACTAAATAAAATATTACATTGAAATATTTAAAAATTTTATAAAATGAAAGCCATTATTATTTAATAAAAAAGCATGATAAAAAAATGAATAGTATTTTTTGTATTAACATTGAGTTTATTTTCTTGTAATACTGAAAAGAAAGTTACTCCTGAAGATAAAAAACCACAAACAAATATAGATCTGACTACAAAAACAGATAAAAAAACATTTTTATGATTTGTGGCAACTTGGTGTCCTCATTGTAAAGAAGAAATGCCAATATATGATTCTTTTTATAAGGATAATAAAGGAAAGGTAAATATGCAAATCATTGTTACTGATGGAAAAGAATTTCCTGGAAATTATTCTATTCCGCAAGATATTACCAAACCTATTACCTATGAAGAGGCTACCAAGGAAAAATGTGATTATATTCCAAGCTATATTATTTATGATGAAAATAAAAATATAATCGAAAAAAAATGTTGAGCAAAAGTAACTTATGATGAGTTAAAACAAAAACTTTTGCCATCAGAAAGTATTACCAGTTCATGAACGACTTTAGAAAATAACCAAATAAATATGACTACTACGAATCAAACAGAAAAATTTAAAGATGGAGATATTTGAGTAATTATGACTACCACTCATGGAAAAATAGAAATAAAATTATTCTCAAACGATGCTCCAAAAACAGTAATAAACTTTTTATGACTCGCAAAAAAATGATATTATGATAATTTAATATTTCATAGAGTTATTAAAGATTTTATGATTCAATGATGAGATCCAACTGGTACTGGAATGTGATGAGAGAGTATTTACGGAAAATCATTTGAAGATGAATTTTCACCAAATGTAAAAAATATCAGGGGAAGTATTTCTATGGCAAATGCATGACCAAATACGAACGGAAGTCAATTTTTTATCAATCAAAAAGATAATATTTGACTTGATGGAAAGCATTCTGTATTTTGACAAGTGATGAACTGACTTGAAAATGTTGATAAAATTGCTGGAGCGAAAACTGACAGCAATGATAAACCAGAAAAAGAAATCAAAATTATAAAAATGGAAATAGTAAAATATGAATCAGGAAGTTTGAAACCGTATGAATTCAGTCTTGAAGAAAATCTCAAAAAAATCGAAGATGAAAAAAAGAAAAAACAAGAGGCAAATAAAGATAGAGTCGTAAAAACTGGAGATAAAATAGCTGTTCATTATATTGGAAAAACAGCAAAAGATGGAAAAGAGTTTGATAATTCTTATACAAGAAAAACCCCAATAGAATTTGAAGTATGAGCAAAACAAATGATTCCTTGATTTGATAGTGGTGTCATTGGTATGAAAATTTGAGACAAAAAAACTCTTGATATCAAAGCAAAGGATGGGTACGGTGAATATGATGTAAAAAATATTCAAGAAGTACAAAAAACAGAATTAAAAAGTTTTACTGATGCTGGAATTAAACTCGAAGTTTGAACAAAATTACCAACTATGTATGGAGAATTTATGATTAAAGAAGTAACAAAAGATACCGTAAAAATAGATGTAAATCATTTTTTAGCAGGAAAAGATCTGATATTTGATGTAGAAATGGTAGAATTTAAAAATTAAATTAGCTTTTCTGAAATTTTTACATATAATCAAAAATGTTAATAATTTTAGAATAGTTTTTTCCAAAAATCATACTTTCAATAAAAAAGTATTAAATAGAACTTAAAAACAATAAAAATTTACCTAAAAATGTTAACTCAATGGAGGTAAATAATTATGTGAAAAAGTTTGAATGAATACTTTTTATTTGTTTATTTTTACTCCTCTATTTTTTCTTCAAGTTCTATATGAACTTGAAATTTTTACTTTAATAATTTTTTTATAATGACTGATTTAACTTTTGAATCTTTATGATTATCTCCTGAATTACTGAAATCTATTTCAGATAAATGATATAAAAACCCTTCTCCTATTCAAGCTGGAGTTATTCCTTTAGCATTGAATACTGATAAAGATATTATCGGACAAGCACAAACTGGTTCTGGAAAAACAGCTGCATTTTGACTTCCAATTCTGGATAGAATTGATAAAAAATCAAATAAACTCCAAGCAATTATACTGACTCCAACCAGAGAACTGGCTATTCAAATTGCTGACGAACTCAAATCTTTTTCTACCAATGCTCATGTAAATATCGTGTTGCTTTATTGAGGTCAACCAATCAGAGGTGAAATGTCAGCACTGAGAAGTGGACCACAAATAGTTGTTTGAACTCCAGGAAGAGTAACTGATCATTTAAACAAAGAAAGACTTATTTTAGACGATATAAAATATTTCGTACTTGATGAAGCAGATGAAATGCTCAATGTATGATTTAGAGAAGAAATAGAAGATATACTCAAATTTTCTCCAGTAGAAAAAAAAGTATTTTTATTTTCAGCAACGATGCCTCCATTTATTTTAAGTATAGTAAAAAACTATATGAGAGATTATGAAACCATTGCGATAAAAAAAGAAGATGTAACGAATGCAAAAATTAGTCAAGTTTATTATGAAGCTCCAAGAGGACATAAATTTGATGTTCTTTGTAGAATATTAGATATCACTCCTGATTTTTATGGAATTATATTTTGTAGAACCAAGGCTGAAACTGATGAAGTTTCTTCAAAATTATCTCAAAAATGATATTTAGCTGAAGCTATTCATGGAGATATAGAGCAGGCAATGAGAGAAAAAGTTTTAAATAGATTTAAAAAAAGATCAGTTTCTATTTTAGTTGCTACTGATGTAGCAGCCAGAGGAATTGATGTGAATGATTTGACTCATGTAGTGAATTTTGAATTACCAGATAATCCAGAAAGTTATACTCATAGAATAGGAAGAACGGGAAGAGCTGGAAAAACTGGAATTGCTATTAGTCTTATTTCGGCAGTAGATAGCAGAAAATTATTTTTTATAGAAAGAACGAATAAAATTAAAATTAATAAACAAAATCTTCCGAATGGACAAGAAGTGATAAATCATAAAAAAACCTGATTACTCCTTGATTTAGAAACGATTATATCTTGAGAAGAAAATGATTATATTGATCTTGCGAGTGAAATTTTATGAGAAAAAGATGCAAAAATTCTTATTTCAGCATTATTAAAAAAGTTTTATAAAGATGAATTTAAAGCAGAAAGTTACAGAGATTTTAATGTAAGAGAAAGAATAACGACTGACAGATGAGAAAGAGGAGAAAGAATGGAAAGATCACAAAGAACTTATGCATCAAGAGATGATGGTATGATGAGACTTTTTGTAGCGAAATGAAAATGAGACTGATTTGAAAACCCATGAAATTTACTTGCTTTTATCTGAAAAGAAACTGGACTGTGAGATTTATGAGCAGGGAAAGTAGATATTTTAACAAATTTTTCTTATGTTGATTTACCAGAAAATATAGCTCAAATAGTTTTAGGGCAATTTAAAGAAAAAAACCCAGTGAAACCACTTATTGTAAGAGCAAAAGAAAAAACAGAAGGTTCTACATGAGAAAGAAGAAGTTACTGATGAGAGAGAGGATGAGACAGAGGAGGATACAGAGGTGGAAGTGGATGATACAGAGGAAGAAGTGATGATAGTAGAGGAAGTTCTTGAGGAGGATACAGAGGGGGAAATAGTGGATGATACAGAGGAAGAAGTGATGATAGTAGAGGAAGTTCTTGAGGATGATATAGAGGTGGAAGAAATGATGATAGAAGTAGCTGAGGTTGAGAATATAAGAAACCAAGATATTAAAAATAAAAAGATAAAAAAATCATTTGACAATCAAGTGATTTTTTCTAAAATTTTATTACTTATAAATAAGAAAAAATGATGTTAAGCAACAAGCAACAAGCAACAAGCAACAAGCAACAAGCAACAAGCAACAAGCAA
>JAVHSE010000043.1:0-2855 GCA_036172015.1 Patescibacteria group bacterium
AAAAAAAGAAATGTAATATTTTTTTTATTTACTCTTTTTTACTTTTTATATTTATTTCATATAATACAACATATTTTAAAAATTGACCTACATACATGAGAATTTCATGGATAGATAATCTAAAATGATTATGAATGATTTTAATCTTGATTTGACATAGTTTATTTCCAGAATGAAGTTTACTTTTTTGATATATTTTTTCTTTTCATGTAGCTTTATTTTTCTTTCTATCTGGCTATTTATTTAATGATAAAAAACATACCAATGTACTTCTATTTATAAAAGAAAAATTTAAAAGACTTATTATTCCCTATTTTGCATTTAATTTCATATTTTTTATATATGAAAGAATTATTCAAACAAATGTAAGTCACGGTTATATAAGTGTATTAAAATGAATTTTGTATGGAACTTGGCTGAGATGAAATGATGAAATATTTTTACTCAATGTTTCTACTTGGTTTTTGGTTTGTCTCTTTATGGTCAGTATATTTTACTTTTGTATAAACCAATACTTGAAAAATAAAAATGTAAAATTATTATTTTTATTTTTACTTTCGATTGGAATGTATTATGAAAGTGTATATTTTCCTCATTTACAACTTGCTTTGAGCATAGAAGCTTCCATAATGGCAACTTTTTTTTATGGAATTTGACATATGTATCAATCAAAAATTACTCATGGAGTAGAAAAAATAAATAATAAATATATATTATTATTACCTATTTTAATCGGAATAAATCTCTATTTTATGACTGGAACAAATTTTTCAACCAATGAATATGGAAATAATTATTTTCATTTTATCATCAGTTCTTTTGTTGGAATTTTTACTTGGACGATAATAGCAAAACTCATTCCAAAAAATTGACTCCTCGATTTTTTATGAACAAATTCAATTATTATTTTGTGAATGGAATTTTTAAAAACTCGGATTTTATGAGTTATAGCCATGTTTTCTTATTGATATATAGTCTATGAAAAAAGTTATCTCAATGGTTTAATACAAGTTATTTGAACTATTATAGTTTTAATTCCAATGATATTTTTCATAAATAAATTTTATCCTTTTATACTTGGAAATTTTAGTTCTCAAAAAAAAATATGCTCAAAATTATAAGTGCCACTCGAGATATATTTATTCAAGCCAATACAAATTTACCAAAAAATTATATACAATCATTGATATATAAACATACTTTTTATGAAAGTATCATAGCTCGATACTTGATTTTTTTAGAAAAGAAATTTTTACCAAAAATAGATGAGCATGGAAAACCAGTATTTGAAAACAATAATTTTTGGAGTATTTCACATAAAAAAGATATAGTTTTTGTTTGAATAGATAATTTTCCTCTTTGAATTGATATTGAAAGAATCAAAGAAAGGTGAATAGAAGTTTTTTCACTTCATAAAGAAGCAGAATATTATTTACTTGGAAAAAAAGATTTTCATAATTTTTATATTCTTTGGACTATAAAAGAAAGTGTTATAAAATTGAATCTTGCTGGAATTGATGAATGAGAAGAAATAAAAATAGATAACATTGAAAGAAAAAAAACTATCATCGATTGAATTACATTTGAGTTTCAAATTTGATGAAAATTCAAAAATAAAGATTTTGTGAGTTATAGTTGATTTGAAAATGATCTCGTTTGGAGTGTAAGTAGATTCTCTGAAATTTTCTTTTGACAAAAATATTTTTAGAGTTAATATTTAATTATATTAATCATTAACTCTTTTTTATGAAATATAAAAATTTGATTCTCCTTTTTATACTGATTATAGTTTGGAGTTTATTTTTTGCTCTATACAAATATTTTATGTGGTGAATATTTAAAACTGAAGATATTACTCTTCAATATATTTCTGGATATCTCAGTATGGGAACTATTTGAGCTTTTCTAGTTGGATGATTATTGTATGAATTACTCAGAGAAAAAAAGTACCATTTTGTAACGATATTATTCACTCTCATTTCGATAATAAGTATTTATTTTTTAAGTTCAGCTGATATAGTTTCCAATTATTCTCTCGTTTGATGAATTACATTTATAGTTTGATTTTTTTATTGACTTTGGTGAGTTCTCAGAAATATACTCATCTCTACTCAAATACATGAAAGTAATCTGTGAGATACAAAAATAAACGGACTTGCGAATATTTTTTTTATAACTTCAATCATTATTTGATCGATAGTTTGATGAATAATAGCTGAAAAATTGAGTCTCAATGGAGTATTTCTTATTTCAGCAATACTTTTTATATGACTCATATGTGGAAGTTTTTTATGATATAAAAATTGAGAAAAAACAAAAAATGTCAAAGAAAAAGCTATCGAATATAAAAATAATTATAGAGCTGATTTTGTATTTATTATAAAAAAATATTTTCTCATTATGACTTTTATTGCTCTTATCATAACAATAGCAACGATATTGTCCCAAAAAGCAATCGAATATAATGTAGAAATATTGAAAAAATTACCATCCGATGCGACTTTTATACTTTTATATAGTGCTGTTTGATCCATAATATGAAATATAATTTCAATGAACATAAAGAAAAATAGATGGCATTATTTTTTATGATTCTCTCTTTTCTTTGCATTATCAACATTTCTCTTCCCTACTTTTATATCAAATTTTGACCAAACAAAAATTTTAGCTTTTATAGCCTGATTATTCTTTTGAATCAGTTATAATTTACTTGAATCTTATTTTTTCAAAAAAATTGCAGAAGATAACAAAAAATCATTTGGATCAGCTACTTTATGAATCGTAACGAGTTCTGTTATTGCTTTACTGATGTTTTTAGTTGATTTCATACAAAGAGTTGCATGATTTAATGGAGT
>JAVHSE010000044.1:0-749 GCA_036172015.1 Patescibacteria group bacterium
TTACGTAGTAATGAATTATGAGATAAAACCTGAGAAGAACTAGAAAAGATGATGAGAGGTTTACCACCATCACTCAAAAGTTTAGATATATCAGATAATTATATTTCAAAAGAAATTCAACAACAATTAGAAAAAGAATTTCCAAATATAAAGATACTATTTTAAAAAACATATATGACACCAGAAATATTTTCTCTAAACATAACCAGTAAAACTACTTCACAAAAACTTTCTTCAGCAACTCAAACACAACTTGATGGAGTAGTTTCAAAGATCACTGGAGTATTGAGTTTAGAATCACAACAAGAAATACAAGACAAAAATGAAAAGATGAAAAAATTATTAGTTCAATTACAAGAAGAAATAGAAAAAAGAAGCAAAGAAATAGGATATGATTATTGAAAGAGTTATGAAAAAAGACTCTGTCAAAGTGATGAATTTTTAGAAGAGGTATTTCAAGAAAGAGTATTATGAAATGCAATGATAAAAAATATATATGAAAAAATGATAAAAATAACACCAGAGATATGAAGAAAAACTATGAAAGAGAGATTGAAAAAAGATTATTTTGAAAATTTGATCTATGAAAGTATAAAAGAATATCAATTGAAAGAGGGGAATTTAAGTTTATCAAGAAAACATTGATGAGAGCAAAACTCTGAAAAAATTGAAAAGATAATAAGAACTCTTCCTCTATGATTAAAAAGTTTGGATTTCTCATGGAATGTTTTATCAAACAAAGTCTGAAA
>JAVHSE010000044.1:849-2492 GCA_036172015.1 Patescibacteria group bacterium
ACGATTTCAGAAGATTTGCAAGATATGATTAAAAATTTGCCATTATGATTAAAAAGTTTGGATTTCTCATGGAATGTTTTATCAAACAAAGTCTGAAAAGAATTTGAAAAAATTATGAGAACTCTTCCAGTATGATTGAAGAGTTTGAATTTAAGTTCGAATGATTTATGAGATACGATTTCAGAAGATTTGCAAGATATGATTAAAAATTTGCCATTATGATTAAAAAATTTGAATTTATCTCATAATAGTTTATGAAAAAAAACTTCAGAAGAAATGGTAAAAATAATGAGAGTACTTCCAGTGTGATTAAAAATTTTGTATTTATGAGATAATGATATTCCAAAAGAAACTCAAGAACAGCTACAAAAACAATTTCCAAATATACACTTTACTTTTTAATATTCTCCCATATGGCACTCGAAAATTTTACACTTAAAGAAAATATTCCAAAAGATTTTGAAGCATTTTTAGTTTTCTTTGAAAACTGGATTTCATGACAAAAAAATTCAATGAAAGCTTTTTTGTGATTGAATTATGAAGTAAAAGTTCTCATAGAAAAAGAAGCAAAAACTTTTGCTTTTTCTCCGAGTACAAAAAAAATTATTATTCCTCTTTCTTTTTTAAAAAATTTTCATGAAAAACTTACTCAAACAGGAAAAATAAATGAGGCATCAAAATTTATTCATACTTTTGAAGATCTTAAATTTTGACTGTATCATGAACTTTCTCATTTTAGAGATATGATGAACGAAAAAGACAGAAAAAAAAGATGAGCTATGATAGAAATACTGAAATATGTTTGAGATCAAAAAATTAAATTTGGTACCGATAAAACTATTCCAATTGGTCAATCTATGCATAGTATAGTAAACTGTATAGATGATATTATTGTCAATACTGAAGTGGAAATGTATATAGGTACTGGAATTGATAAGATTCATTTGAAGTGATTTTATATGTATAATTTATTTGCTGACAAAAAAGAAAAATTGTGAGGAGGATATATTTTAGTAGATGAAAGATTGAAATATGTATGAGTTCCAAATGGAACTCATGAAATTAATGATTCAAAAGAAGTTGATTATAGTAAAACACCTCTATCACAAGCATTTCCATATTTTTTACTCAGAAGTTTTATGGTTCCAACCCAACAAATCAAACTTCCAGAAAAAGTAGAAACTCTTTTATTTTCCAATGAAAAAAGAACTTCGAGATTGAGTTATAAAAGAAGTATAAAAAAAATGGTAGAAAACATGAATACATATTTTGTGGAATTAGAAAAAAAATGAGACGAAAAAATACAAGAAAGACTCAAACAATTAAGATGAGAATATCTCTCTACTATACAATCTTTAGAAAAAATACTTAGTGATCAAAAGTTAGCATGACTATTATCACAATCTATCAAAATGACTCAAACAAACCATATTTACACTGCTGATACAATAAATCTTCTCGATATTATAAAATTATTTTTGCTTTCAACTGGAAAAGAAAATACACATTCTCTTGATGTTTCTCCGTGACTCAGATATGAAATATATAAAGCACTCTTTTTACCAATTCAAAAAGGATTTATTTTGATGGATGTATTGACTCAAAATATAAAAGATAATAATTCAAAGTGAAAGTGAAAGTGA
>JAVHSE010000044.1:2592-13108 GCA_036172015.1 Patescibacteria group bacterium
GGATGTATTGACTCAAAATATAAAAGATAATAATTCAAAGTGAAAGTGAAAGTGAGAATCAGAGTGAAAGTGAGAGTGAAATGATAAAAATAGAGACAGTGGAATCACAGCACTTCATGAATCTCCAGATAGAGATGAAAAAATTAAATTGTTAGAAGATTTAGCAAAAGAAGATGAATCACAAAAAGCAGAAGTATTGATAAAAAAACAAAAAGAAATATCAAAATATGATGTAGAGAATATTTTAGAGTCGAGTTGAGTGAGTCAAGTTTGAATTGATACTCTCAATTATATTGTAAGAAATTATAATGAATGGATAAAGGAAATAGTTGATTTTTTCTTACAAGAATTAAAAAAACTCGACACTCTTGAAATAAGAAATCAATTTGATGCGAAAAAATGAAAACTTGATACTCATAAAGTCAGAAAATATGTTGCTTCTGATCCCACTCTGGGTGATATAGAAAAACAAAAATTTTATGATAAAACTGAGCATATTGAAAAAATAAGTGAAATGCTGAAAAAAATAGATCTCACACTTGCTATTGATGTTTCATGATCAACGAATTCTTTTCGATGAAAAGATGGGATGATGAATATTATTTCGACTATTTTATTTATAGCTATGAAGCATTTGGAACAACATATGAAAAATATGATAAATGACTGAAATTATACGATTCCAGTTCATTTTGTACTCTATTGAGATGGAAATCCATATTCTTCACATAGTTCGGTTCATAAAAATGATACAGATGAAGTAAAAATGGCAGAAATGAATGAAAAAATTCTCACTCTTGATTGAGGAACCAATGATACTACAGCTTGGCAAAAGATATCATATGAATTTTGAAATTTTTTGAAATCAAATCCTGAATATGTCTCTGAGATAAAAAACCAGAAAAGAAAACCAATTATTTTACAAATTGCAGATAGTGATGTATCAGAAAACGGAGTTGATATTTTAAAAGAAACTTTTTCTACCTATCTACAAAATGATGAAATAGTAAACAAAATACCAATAAAAAGAATGATTCTTGGAAATGTATCTTTTGACGAAATTACTACAGAAGAATATCTAGAAAGACAAAAAACTTGAAGTCTCTGAAATTGGGAACCACTTCATTTACCAAATGGAAAAATTCAACTCAAACAAGTTTGAGTAAAACAAAAAAAAGAAATAGTATGACAAATAAAAGCACTTTTTGCGAATTTTTTTGATGACATAAATTATAAATAATGCTTCTCTTTTTAACAAAAAGACTTGCAGAGATCTCTATACTAAATTGGAGACAGTTTAAATTTCTATCTTTTTTAGTTGAGCTATAAAAAATCATTCTGTTTCTTCACTGGGAAGTATTCTGACACTTTTTACGACTTCATTAGAATAAATATATTTCTCAAATGATTTTACTCCTGGTTTGACATATTTTTTAATATTTTCATCTTCAAAAATATTTTCAATAGTTTGTATTTGTATATTTTTATAATTTGAAAGTAGAAAATGAACGATTCATTCATTTTCTTTTGGATCCAAAGTACAAGTAGAATATATTAAAGTTCATCAAACTTTTAAAAGTTCAATGGTTTCTTTTAAAATGTCTTTTTGAATTTTATAATTCGATTCATTTACTCATGTTTTTTCTAAAAAACCATAAGTTTTCTCGTTATTGAGATTGACTCTTCATTCCGCACTACAAGGCAGATCAGCAATAATAATATCAAAATATCATACTTCATAGAGATTTTTTAAATTTTTTGCATCTCATTTTACTACCGTGACATTCATACATCCTTGTCTTTTTATCGTAAAATTGAGTTTTTCTAATCTGATAGCATTGAGTTCATTGGCTACTATTTCTCAATTATTTTCTAAAATTGCTGAAATATGAGAAGTTTTCCCTCCAGGAGCAGCTGTGACATCAAGTACTTTTACATCAGTATTTTTGAGTTCATTTTGAATGACTTCTCAAATAAATTGACTCGTAATTCATTGTAAATATATTTTTCCTTCGCTAAATATTTTTACATCCCATAAAACTTTTTCTTTTCACTCAAGAAGTTTATATCCATTTGAAAGATAAGGTATTTTTTTAAATAAAATATTTTTTTCTCTTAAAATATTCTCTATTTCCTCATTGGATGATTTCAAAGTATTTACTCTGAAAGTCACCGGTCTTTTTTCTAAAGAATATCACTTGGTAATAATTTGTAGTTCTTCTTTTGAAAATATTGTTTTTATCTTTTCTAGAAATTGTTTTGGAAGTTTTTGTAACATTTGCTGATAAATAATTATAAATTATAATTTCAAGGAGTGATATCAGTAAATATTTTTTTATCTTTGAAAGTAATAACTCTTTTTTGATAAGTATCTACAATATTTTTATCATGAGTTGCAATAATTATAGTAATTCAACTTCTATTAAGTTCATCAAATATTTTCATAATATTGAGAGCTGTTTTTGGATCTAAATTTCCCGTTGGTTCATCTCATATAATCATACTAGGCTCATGTACTAATGCTCTTGCAATACTGACTCTTTGTTTTTCTCAACCCGATAACTCTGATACAAATTTATCTTTTTTGAGTAAAAGACCTACTTGTTCTAAAGCTTCTGGAACTTTTTTAATAATATCCCTATCTTTATAATTACAAACTTCCATTGCAAAAGCAACATTTTCATATACTGTTTTTGATTCTAGCAATTTATAATCTTGGAATATTACTCAAATATTTTTTCTGTATTTTCTTAAAAATTTTTCAGAAATATTTTGATATAATAATGAACCATTATCTAAAATAATATCTCAATTTAATGGTTTAAAATCTCAAATAATACTTCTAATAAGGCTTGTTTTTCAACTTCCACTATATCCTATTACAAAAACAAATTCTCATGGATTTATCTCTAATTTTATACTATCAACTACTTTTTTATTTCAAAAAGCAAGAGTAAGATTATCTATTTTCATAGTATTTTTATTAACAAGTAATGTAAAGTATGGGAGTAAATTTTATAAAATTGACTAGGGTTTGAAAATATTATAAACAAACAAAAATTTTATCCAAAAGATTTTCTAAAATCTCTTATAAAAATTCCAGATATCTTTAGATAAAAATGTTTGAACGGATATAAATAAGAAATTAAAAACTATTGAAAATTCGCTTGAAACCTCGAATAAATCAAACTTAGAAAATAAAAAATCCTTCTAAAAATTATATTTCCAGAAGGAATTCCTATTAACGAGAAAAGAGAAGTTTGAACTGCTCATTTATCCTTTTATTTTTTAATTTGTCATAAATCAAATACTTCTTGCTTTTGATATTTTTTTTACTTTTCAAATAATTTCTTTTAATTCCTCGATGGTGATATCTTTTGCTTCTTTGGTATCTATTTCTTCAATAGCTTTTTTAAAAGTAATACTTCTGATGACTTCAGCTATATCAGCTTGAGAGATTCTATCTGAAAGTCTTGCTAACTCGCTTTTATCTATATTTTTAAATGCATCAATTGCTTTTTGAGGGAGTTTCTTGAGATATATTTCATAAGTTTCTTCTCTATCTTTTTGATTTGGAAGTCAAACCGTTATTTTTTTTGTCATTCTTCCAGAGCGAATAACAGCTTCATCAAGAGCATCAAACATATTCGTCGTTCCAATAAAAATAACATTTTCTAATGTTTCATATCATCCCATTTCAGTCAAAAATGTATTGACAACTTTTGTATCTTCACTGCTAGTATTTGCAGTTCTTTTTCAAAATAATGCTTCGAGTTCATCGAGTAATACTATAATTTTTTTGTTTGATGATTGCGATTTTTTTCTTATTTCATCAAATATTTTTTTTATGTTATTGGCTCATTCATTGATATAAGCAGTTTTTTGAATATCAGTGAGTTTAATATTATAAAACAGAGCATTTGTTTCATAAGCAATTGCTTTTGCAAGCATAGTTTTTCCAGTTCATGGAGGTCATTCAAAAATAATTCCATTGGTTTGTTTACTTCCCCAAGATACAAAAACATCTTCATATTTAATATAGGCAATAATTTCTTTAATTTCTTTTTTTGCTTCTGTTTGTCATCAAATATCTTCAAGAGAAACTTTTTGTTTTTCAGTTACGAGTAGGTTATGTATGGAAGTTTGAGTTTCTCATCATATTTTTGAAACGACTAAGCTTTCTCCATTTGAAAACAAATGAATTCTTTTTCCAATAGCGAGTTTATATTCTTTTGCTATAGTATTTATAAGATAATTATTTAATTTTAAAAGATCATTTAAAAAATGTATAATATCTTGTCTATAGACGAGTTGATTTTCTTTTGTTATACAGAGAGCTAAATATTTTCCTGTATTCTCTCAGTCGTCTGAGTACAGTGAAGTATCATCTTTTATGAGTTGCATATAGATTTGAAATTTTTGATTGCTTTCTACTCATTTATATTGAGTTATAGCTTTCATAATCAGTTCTTGAATTTTTTCTTGTTTTAAAAGTCTTTTTGTTTTATTTTTTTTTGATTCTAAATCAAGAGAAATTTGAAAAACAAAATTTTTCATTTTTTCATGGTACATAAAAACATTCGCTCCAAATCATTCTCATACATGAAAAATTCTTGTATCAAGGAGAGGGGATCACTCTTCAGTATTCCTTTCAGCTTCTTTAAATAAATCATAAGCATTTCCTATTTCTAAACAATATTCATCTCCATGAATCAGGTTGATATTTTGATCAAAACTTGTGATATAATCACTTATAATTTCTTTAATTTCTTTATAATTTTTTTCTTTATTTCCGTCTTTTATATAATCAGGAAGGAGTACAAGATTAAAAATAAGATTAAAAAGCATTTTATTCAAAGAGATATTGGTTGGAAATTGGAATCATTTATAGAGTGAGAGTTTTGTTAAAATTCATTGAATAGTATCGAGAGAAAAATCTTCACTGTTTATATATTCACGAATGTATTGTTCTAAAGCTTCTACGAGTACTGTATTTCATCTCGTGATTTCCACATTGAGATCTATGATAGAAGTTTCTATATATTCTCTTCCATATTTGGTTTGTAATTCTTTTATCTGAGCAAATCTTTTTGAGTTCATAGATATTTATTTAATATTAAAATAGAATTGAAATAAAAATATTATAAAAATCAAATTGATTTTGTATCTCAGATAAGTAATAATTTCTCTAAAGAAACAATGTCTAAATTTCATTTTCACATTCCGGTATTAAATTCACTCCTGAGTTTTTCGGCAAGGATTTGTATAACAGCTTGTCTGTAATATTCTCATACATTTTTATCTTGTAATTTGTTTCTTAAATCGGTATCAAAATTTCAAAGTAAATCGATATTTTTTCTCTTTTGTTTTTTAATTTCTTCAATAATAGAAAGTATTTCATCGTTTGATATACTTTCTATTACTCCAGTATTTACTTCAATAATTGCTTTTTTTTCTACAATTCTTCTCACGACTTCAGCTATATCAGCTCCGCTAAAATGATCAGTTTTTTCTCAAAGAATATCTCTATCAACATCACGAAAACTTTGAGATGCTTTGATTCCAATTTTACTTACTTTTTGAATATGAATATCAAAAATTTGTTTTCTCGCTTGTATATCTGGTAAATCAACTTTGACTCTCGTTGATATTCTTCCAGAACGAATAACAGCTTCATCGAGTGATTCTATTAAATTAGTCGTTCCTATAAATATGATATTATGTATATCATCAAATCCAGACATTTCACTCAGAAATGTATTGACTACCTTGGTATCTTCTGCACTTTGATTTCTTCATTCTCTTTTTTTAAAAAGAGCATCGAGTTCATCGAGAATAACGACCATTTTTTTACTTGTTTTTTTTGCTTTATGTCTGAGAAAACTAAAGAGTTCTTTTACATTATTCGCTCATTCATTAATATAAGCACTCGATTGAATATCAGTGAGTTTAATATTATATACTTCAGCATCTACTTCAGTAGCAATTACTTTAGCAAGCAATGTTTTTCCCGTTCCAGCAGGTCATTCAAATATGATTCATGAAGTAGTTTTTGCTCACCATGATCTCATAATTTCTTCATTTTTTATCGAAGTAATGATTTTTGCGATTTCTTGTTTTGCTTTTTCTTGTCATCATACATCACTTAAATACACTTTTATATCATCTTTTACGAGCAATTTTTTAAATTTATTAAGAGTTTCTTTAGAAATACTTTCTTTATCATCATTCGCATCTCAATTAAATATTTCTCCAGAAGAAAATGTATAAATCCTTTTTTTGAAATCTGTTTTTCCTGATTCTTTTATAATTTCATTGATGAGAAAATTATTTATTTTTAAAAATGAACGAAGAGTAGTCGTTATGGTATCAATACTATGTCTATCCAGATCAAAATCACTTATTTTTTCATTCATAAGAGTAATGACAAAATAATTATTTTTTGCATCTATTCCATATTCTCATTCTTTGTTTTGTTCTTTTTTTGTTTTGATACAAAAATCATCGAATCATAATGAATGAGCTGGTCATTTTTTCCCATCTTTGAGACTTTTTGGAAAGTATTTTTTCATTACTTTTTCTACTATTTTTGGATCAAGAGTTTCTCTTTCATCTTCATCATTTGTAGTCATTTTAATTGGAAGTCTTACTGGAATTTGAAAAACATATGCTTTTTCGTCATCGCTATATCACATAATATTTGCTCAAAAAGGTCCACCTATAGCGAATGAACGAAAATCAACTCCATAAAGATCATCACTATATCTTCATTCTAATTCGTCTTCTAATTCATCAAGATTTCCAAGTTCGACACTATAAAATCATTCTAAAACTTGTTCTATTTTTTTATCAAGTTTTTTTAAAGATGCTGCAAATAATTTTTCAAATTCTTTTACGATATCTTCTTTTTGCCATCATTTGATATAATTTGGAAGTAAAAGATGGTGTATAAGAGTAGAATAGAGCACTTTGTATAATGATTCTCCAGTAGAGAGCTCTATTCCTTTGATTTTTCTCATTTTATATCTGATAGAATTAAAATAATCCAAAGAAAAATCATCGTCTGTTAATTTTGCAACAATAAACTCTTGAAAAATTTCTTTGAGTTGGTTATCTTTTAAAATACTTTCATTAATTTCTCATATTTGTCATTCTAAATCAGATCTTTTTAATCCGTATCATTTTATTTGTGAAAGTCTTTTTGAGTTCATATTTGTTATTATAAAAAATAAGTTGTATTTATAATTTATTTTAAATATTTGTCAAATATTTATTTTGATTTATTTGATTATATGTGGTATTCTTTTTTATATTATACATTAACCATGAATTATGCAGACACCAAATACAAAATTATTTAAAAATATTGAATGCAACATAGATTTTGAAGAAGTCAAAGTGGAGCTTCTCACTTTATTTAAATCACCAAATCCAATTCAAATTTATTTGAATTCTCAAAACATTAAAGAAAAATTTAGTGATTTATTATCGTGTCTTACTTTAAAAATTAAACAATGATTTAAACTTGAAGATACCGAAGAAAAAACATTTCTTATGACTATTTATAAACAATCAGGGTATGATAAAATTTGGTTTGATATTATAGAGTATTATTTGAGAGATTCGAAAAATTTTGATTTACTGAGTTATTTATATTATGTAAAAGTTCTCAATAAAGATAAACTCTATCTCGCAAAAGCTTTGTTTAAAATATATACAAAAGAAGATGTGAGTGAAATAAAAAAATATCTTTCAAAAGATAATATAAAATTAACCTATGAAAAAGTAAAATCTATTTTTGATGAATACAAAATTTGAGAAATGAAATTTGATATTAATTTAAGAGAAGATTTTGTTGAGCATTTTATTGAAAAAATTTACTTACAACTCGATACGATAAAAAGAGTGAATTTTATTGATAATTTTATTATAAAATTAGATAAAAATAATATTGATTTTAGAGATATATCAAAAGTAGTATTAAAAATTATTTCAAGTTATCATTCGGAATATAAATTGAAACAACTTCATGCTACACTTGCAAATGAATATTTTAAAGATGTAAAACTCCTTGTTGATGATTATCTTCATAAATACCAACTGATTCGTTGAGATTTTTATATAAAAGTAAGTGAATTTTTATCAGTATTGAGTCATAGTGATAAGATTTTATTTTGGCAATATATAAAAATGCAAATTATAGATATGTATTATCCTGATGTCAGATATATTTTATATGATTTTTCGAGCAATTCATTTTTAGATAAAAATAGTTATTCTAATTTAAAATGAGATATTCAAATGCTTCCTTCTATCAGTCCAGAATCAGAATATCTCAATAAAGAATATGCAGAAATTAATGATTTGAAAGAAATTATTTTAGAATTAAATAATAATTTATTTAGTTTTTTTCTTTTGCCAATTATTTATTATACCATTAGTGAAAAATTATCACTCAAAAAAAGAGATCTCTATAAGATGAAGTATCTTTTATTGTTTATATTTTCATCTAATTACAGTGAGTATAAAAATATATATATGTTCTTTAATCAACTCGAAGTATTTTTAAATTATGAAAAACAATCAAAAATTTTAGAAAAATTACAAGTTTCAGCTTCGATTATTTTGATGGTATTTTTAACTCTTTTTATTTCTTATGCTTATTTCCCCATTTGAGTCTTTATTTGAATTTTAGTATTATCAATTATCAAATGATTTGAAATCATATATCCAAATATATTTTATAAACAAAAATGGAATATTGGAGTAAAATTTTTTGCTGTTTGTTTTTTATGTATATCAAGTTATTTTTGGTTTTCAAATTTTGATAAAGTGAAAATGGATACAGCAAATTTAACACAACAAATCAAAGTACTCGGAACAATTTCGAGTAAAGATGTGATTGATGAATCATTTCAATATATCAAAGTGAATGTATTGGAATGGAAAGAAAAATAAAATAATATTTTAAAAAAATTCATTTTAAATTCAGGTAAAAAGTTATAAATTGCATTACTTTATATTTTAAAAATAATTTTATGGCAATTTTACAACTTTTTTGAGCTTCTTTAGAAAATGTATATATTGATTTTCTTTTTGATTTTATTCTTGATGTTATTACGGTAACTATACTCAGTTATAATATCTATTATAAAAGATATCACGATAAAGAATCATTTATATCATTTATGCTGTTTAATGTCTTTGTATTTGTCGTTATTACCGTTTTGTTTAATACGAGTGATACTATGAGTATGGGATTATGATTTGGACTTTTTGCTATATTATCTATCGTGACACTTCGTAGTGAATCTCTTTCAAAAAGAGAAATTACTTACTTTTTTTGAACTCTATCAATTGCAATTATTAACTCGATCTGATTGACTGATTATGCATTAGTTATTATTTGTAATTTTGTTGTTATTCTCTGAGCTTGGGTGATTGATAATCCAAAAATATTAGAATGAGTATATTCCAATGATATAATTCTTGATTATATTCCAGAAGATATTTTATACAATAAAGAACATATATCAGCTATGTTAAGTGAAAAATTTCATGTTGGTATTATATCTTACTCAGTGGTAAGAATTGATTATGTAAAAGATATGGTAATATTAAAAATATCATACAGAATCAACAAAAATATTCCAATTGAAGTCAATTGAAAAGATAAGCAAGAAAAAAAAGAATCAAAAAAATCTCTCAATAATAATAAATAATATACTATGAAATTACAAAATAATCTCAATACTTTTATTTCATCGTTTACTTCTTTGTCTCTTGAAGAGCTCAATGCAAAAGCAAGTATGCTTGATCGTAGTGAAAATAAATATATTTTTTCACTTAATGATTTATATGATTCAAGTGATGATTTACTCAAAGAATTTGATATTTTAGAAATTGATTCTAAAAAAGAATTTACCTATGAAACGATATATTTTGATGATGAAAATAATGTCTGTTATGAAGATCATCATCAATGAAAAAGACTTCGTTTCAAAGCTCGTACTCGCAGATATAATGATTCAAATCTCTATTTTTTTGAACTGAAATTAAAAGATTTTCGTAATAAAACCAGCAAAAAAAGATTTAATTGTGGAGAAGAAAATTTTTGAAAAATGACTCCAGAAGCGATTGAATTTATTGAACAAAAATATTTTAAATTATATAAAAAACATTTTCCGTATCATTTATCACCTTCTATAAAAATGTCTTATAAAAGAGTTACTCTCGTAGCAAAAGCATGAAACGAAAGGATGACGATTGATTATGATTTGACGATATATAAAAATACATGAGAAATTGAGTATGTTGTTCCTAAAGATTTCATCATCATTGAAACTAAATCAAGTAATGGAAATGGAATTGCTGACAAGATTTTTAGAAATCATTTTCATAGATCAACGAGTTGTTCAAAGTTTTGTCTCTCAAAAATTATCTCATGACAAGTCGATAAAGTCAATAATTTTCGAGTAATTTTGAAAAAATATTTTCCAGATATTTTAGAAAAACA
>JAVHSE010000045.1:0-2721 GCA_036172015.1 Patescibacteria group bacterium
TAATTTCAAATTTATTTGAGTTATAAAAAGAAAAAAATATAATAATTTCAAATTATAAAAAATAAATATATTTAAAATGAAACTTATTATTTGACTTTGAAATCCGTGATCTCAATATAAACACACAAGACATAATATTTGATTTTTATTTTTAGATTGGTTGATAACGAATCTTAATATTACGAATAATTTTAAAAATGAGGTTAAATTTGTATGAGAAATTTTAGAAACCTTAATAAATTGAGAAAAAATAATATTTTTGAAACCTCAAACCTTTATGAATCTTTCTTGAGAATCGGTACTTAAAATAATGAGCTTTTATAAAATTGAAAAAAAAGATATTTTTGTTATATATGATGATATTAGTTTAGAGCCTGGGAAAATAAGATTTCGAGAATCTGGAAGTGCTGGAGGTCAAAATTGAGTAAAAAATATTATAACTCATATTTGAGAAGATTTTAAAAGAATAAAAATTGGAATCGGGCAAGATAAAAAATGGGATGTATCAGATTGGGTTTTATCACAATTCACTCCAGAAGAAAGAGAAAAATTATATCAGGAAACATTTGTAGAAGTCAAAAATTTACTCTTAAAAAATTTATAAAATGTATAGTTTAACACAAGCAACGGAAATATTTATCAAACATTATAATATCTGAAATACCGATATTCATTATGAAGTGTTGAGATATAATACACATAAATTAAGACATAGTAATGGAGTTCTAGAAATAGGAAGAAATCTCATTATTAAAATATTAGAAAATCAATTCATTCTTCCTGAAACGATAAATAGAGCTGAAATTGTATTTTTTCTTCACGATTTAGGAAGATTTTATCAAAATAACAAAGAGAGAATCTTAACAAATTCAGAATTTGAACACGGAAATATGTCTGCAAAAATAGCTCAAGACGAATGATATGATGAAAAAATATGCCTTGCTATAAAATATCATAATAAATATAATTTAGATTGACTCTATAATGAAGAAAGTTTTCAAAAAATGAATTTAATAGATAAAAACGAAACAGAATTTTTATCCAAAATAATAAGAGATGCAGATAAACTTCAAAATATGATTTATATTATTTTTGATAGAGAGTGATTAAGTCGATTAAATTGAGCATTGCAAAAATGAATGGATATTGATAATAGAGTTATAGAAGATTTACAAAATCATATGCAAGTGGATAGAAAAAATATGATTTCTATTGTTGATGAATTAGTTGGAAATATGGGTCGGATATTTGATATCAATTTTCAAGAAAGCATCAATATGCTCGAAATTTTTTGATATACGAAAAAAGTCTTACAATCAGCTCGAAATATAACCTGAGTAAGTGAACAAAAAATAAAAATTATTGAAAATATTTTTAAAAATTATCACAAATAAAGACTCTATGAAAAAAATTTATATTATTGGAATAGGATGAATTTGAATTTCTGGAATAGCCAGATATTATCATCAATATTGATATCAAGTATTTGGAAGTGATCAAACACAAACAGAACTGACAAAATCTTTACAAAAAGAGTGAATTGATGTGTATATCGGTGAAAGAAGTGAAATAATTGATGAGACTTTTGAAACAGTTATCTATACCGAAGCAATTCCCTCTCATCAAAGTGAATTTCAAAAAGCAAAACAACTCTGACTCACTCTTCAAACCTATCCGAAAAGTTTAGCTGAAATAGCAAATCAAAAAAAACTCATTACTATTGCTGGTACTCATGGAAAATCAACGACTACGAGTATGATTTCCCTCTTGCTTAAAAATTCAAAATTGTGAGTAAATGCTCTGATTTGAAGTGTATTACAAGAGTTTGATGATAAAAATGTATTTTTTAGTGAAAGCGAATATTTTGTACTCGAAGCATGTGAATATAAACGAAGCTTTTTAAATTATAAGCCGTTTATTGCTGTTATAACGAATATTGATCTGGATCATTTAGATTATTATAAAGATTTAGGAGATTATATATCCGCATTTGAAAGCTATACAAACAACATTATTTCTGGATGATATTTGATTCTCAATGCTCACGAAAAAAATTCTCAAAAACTCATAGGCATGCGAGATAATATACATTATATTTTGGTGAATGAAAATAATTTTACATTTTGAAATCATATCTATGACTTCCCTACTTTCAAATTAAAAATTCCTGGAAAACATATAGAATTTGATGCGAAACTTGCTTTTGTAGTGTGAAAAATCCTTTGATTATGAGATGAGGAAAGTAAAACAAGTTTAGAAGCATATAATGGTATTTGGAGGAGATCAGAAATTATTGGAATCACCGAAAATGGAAACATCCTTATGAGTGATTATGGACATCATCCAACTGAAATTAGTCTAAATTTATGAGCTTTAAAGCAAAAATATAATAACAAAAAAATTATCACTGTTTTTCAACCTCATCAATACAATCGTACTTTGGAACTTTTAGAAGATTTTAAAAATTGTTTTACTGATACTGATATACTTATCGTTCCAGATATTTATGAATCTCGTGATACTGAAGCAGATAAAGCAAAAATAAATGGAGAAAAATTTGTAAATTATATAAATCATCCTCATAAAATATTTGGAAATGGTCTACAAAATACCTTAAAATTAATACAAGAATTTGATAAAAAATATCCAGGAGAACTCGTAATTATATTACAATGAGCTGGAAATGTAGATGATTTGAGATATGAGATAGAAATAAAAAAA
>JAVHSE010000046.1:0-40114 GCA_036172015.1 Patescibacteria group bacterium
AGTATAACTCGCTGAACAATTTCATCCAGTTAATCATCAACATGACCAACTATAATTGGTGGTATTTCACGATACATTTGAAGTAAAATTTCATACTGTTACTCATGCTTGACATAAATTCGGTGTCGTTGAACTAATAGCTGATGTTTGTGATCATGTTACTCATCAACTCGTACATGATGCAGGAGTAACAATGGTAGTACAAGTTGAACTACATGAATTTCCGGCAGTTCCATTTCAAGCTCAATTATCACAAGTTTCTGAAAAAGAAGAATCTATAACTCAGTCTCAACACCAAGATACACTATAATATACACATTCTTGATGAGAAATATCGTCAGATGCATTAGGATAATTATTTGAATAATCATATGCAATGGTATATTTTATTCAAAAATCATAACTTGATGTCGTTCCATTGGTACGAGTTGAAGGTACTCAAGCAATTCTTAACTTATTAGTTCCATTTTCTAATACCCTCATTCTCGTATTTGCAGGGACCTTATATAGATTATTTTTTAATGTTTGAGTCCAATCAAAAGGGAGTCAAACACTACCAGAAGTGTCTAAAAATTGAGGAGTTATATAATCTATACTATATGTATTCATAAATGAATCTTTATTCGGGGCAATAAAATCATCAAAAAAATTATAACTCCAATTATATCTTACCATTCATCAATCAAATATAGCATCACAAGCATAAGTATTCAGTGAATGTATCGATAATAAAAGACCGATAAGGAATAAAAAATAGTGTTTCATATATATAATATTATTATTTAATTTCTTGCTCAAGTTTGATATACTGGAGGTAAAACTAATCCACTTCCAATAGATATTTCTCATTTTTCAACTCATTTATTTATTACATTAGTATTATTATTTTTTTTAAAATAATAAATAAAAACTCAAGTAAAAATAATAGTAATTAAAATTAAAATTGCAAATTTTTTCATGGGATATTAATTATTTAATAATTATCTAACTCAAGTTTGTCAAGCTGGTGTAGTTACAGTGATAGGTTGAGTAGATATAATAACAGGTGCTACTAGAGGAGCTACTACTCAAGAATTAACTCAAACTTGTGAAGGTGCAGTAAACCCACGAGGTACTACAGGAGGTGGTACTACAGGAGGTGGTACTACAGGAGGTGGTACTACAGGAGGTGGTGTAGGTGGATCCACTCAAGGTACAGTAGTTCCATTTATTGGTACTACTGGTTCAGGTATTTTTTGTCCCCCAATAACTCAGAATCACATACTACTGGTATCTCAATCTACTGTACGAGTGGTATTTGCATTTATAGCCAACATTCCATTTGGATCTATAGGACCAAAAGTAGTCACTTCTGTTTCTACTGATGTTGTGGTAGTAAATCAAGTGAAAGCTAAACTTTTAATTCTGAGTCCCATACTTTCATTCGCACATCTTCCATATAAGAAGTAGACAAACTCTCTGTCAAGTGTAATAGTTTTTCCATTTCTCGTTATATTTCAAGTTCTTAATAATCCAAGAATATCATCATCTGAAATATTTTGAAAATCGGGATCATTTTTTGTTTCTATTGATTGTTTCATCTGATTCATAGTATTTTGACCATAAGTAGATTTACTAAATTGATCAGCAATACGATTTTTATCAGCATCATCTGTTACTGGTAATTCTTTTCATCATGCAACGGTAACTTGTCAAGCTGGTATTTCTACCATTCATTTTCAAAGAGATTTTCAAGTCTCATCTATTTTATAACTGGCTACAAATCAAAATAATGTTGGATCTTTTTTTTGCTCTATCTGAATAGTTTCCATCTGAGCTTTTGATTTTTTAAATTGTGCTAGATTATCTTTATTAGCTTCTGCTATTTGAGTATAAAGATTTTTTGTTTTTGTGGCAAAATCTGGAGACAATCACTCACTTTTGGCAAAACGAGTCATGGCACTTACTCTTGATGAAATAAAATCATATTTTCATTCATATTTTCCATCTTTTATACTGATTCCATAAATAACTTCCTCGATGCTTCTCAAATCTTTAAAAGCTATATCAAAAAATTGAGCCACGAGATCATTTAATTTTTGTAAATCGGTTGTTGTCTTTGAAGTGTTTAATTGCTTCATTTCTTGAATAGTAGTTTTAAAAAATGGTTGATTTTTATTTGCATCATTCGACATTATTTGAATAATCAAGTTTACTTTACTATTAAAATCTAGATTTCCTGTAATAAGTTTTTTCCATTCTATTGGATGTTTTTGAGCAAAATTTCTAAATAATTTTTGATTTGCTTCAAAACTATTTCCATCAATTTTCATGGAATCTATGTTTGTATTTACTGATGCATCATTAGAAGTTGTTGTAGTGGTAATTTTCTTTCCTTTTTTCATACTTGCTGCTAAAAGTGCATACATTTTTGAAACTTGATTTTCATTATAATTAACATTAACTTTATCAAATCCGATTCAAAAAGTTGGTAATGGGAGAAATCCTGCAATGAATTGAATTCCTATCGATATTCCCGAAAATTTATACCCCTGTTTGTTTGCTTCTTTTAACATATTTTCATTCCACATCATTTCATATGATGATTTCATTGAAGTAATCATACTTTTTTGTTGATCTGGAGTTAATGTTGCGAAATTTTGAGATTGTAAAACAGTTTCTACATTTTTTTGAAATGTTTCATAATATCATTTATTTTCAGTATAATCTGGTAATGATTTTATATAAGTCTCATTTATTTTTCCATCTTCTTTAATAGCTTTTGATAAAAATTCTTTAAAGAGTTTCTTTTGACTCTCAATTCCAGCGAGTTTATCTTGAGAATATCCGAGTGAAAATCAAGAAGAAAGAGCTGAAACATTTACAGAAGCTGAAACATATTTTGCAGAGTCTCATAAATTTATAAATCAATCTTTTTGTAATTGATCTGCATTCGTTTGAGTTTGAATTCATACACTCGCAAAAGGAATCAAGTTCATTATACCTATAGCTCAAGAAAGTCTTGTTGTATCACTCAAGTTTTGTACTCAACTGATATACATTCCGATTCATGGCACCCAATTTCATCCAATATTGGTAATTCAAATATCAAAACTGAGGTTTTTAATAATATTATTCGTATTTTCTTGCAAAAAATTATTTACACTTGCATTACTGACTCCAGTTGCGAGTCATACTCACCCAGCTCATTCTACAAAACTTGCCATAATTCAGAGTCCAGAAAATTTAAAATTTTCAAAGAAATTATTTTTCATTTCTGGAGTTTCTAATGCTGTGAGTAATGTATCATATTTAGTTTTATTTTCAGGAGTAATTTTATTTTTAAAATCAGAAACAGCCGAAGCATATCTTTTTTCAAATTCTGGTCTTTTTTCGTCAAATATTTTATCAAGTTCTTTTTGAATTTCAGATTTTTTTTCCAGTGATTTTTGAGTGGCTTTGTTTCCATCTTGAAGAAGGTCAGTCACAAAAACAGATGATCCGTTTCCACTTCCAGCCAAAGCTGTCATGTTTTTGAGAAATTTATATTTGAGTTCTGGTTGTTGTTTTAAGAGAGTAAATAATCCTTCTTTTGAAGTTATTAAAGCTACTCATAAAATATTTGAAATACTCACGAGTAATTTTTGCTCTTTTACTCATCCATCTAACAAAGTTTTTACATATTCAAAAATTTTTTGTGATTGAATAATATTTTGATTATCTTTTGCATCAACAGAACCACTGTTATCAGTATCAAAAAGTATTTTATATACTTCTGAAGCACTTGATTTTTCTAAAATCTTTTTCGTATTGAGATAATCGAGAATAGAAATACCTTCATTTTTGAGTGTTTGGTATTTGTTTAAATTTGCAAATGGTGAGGCTTTTAAAGTATTTAATTGAGCTAATTCTGAAGGTCAAAAAAATCAATCTGCTTTATATCCAGCATTTTCCCAATCAATTATAGTTTCTCATGTTACTTTTCAAAATACTTGTAAAAATGATTGAAGATTTATTTCCTTAACATCTGAATCTTTCAGTCATAAAAATTCAGCTATAGCCTTCGTTTCATCAATTGATACACTTTCTTTTGAAAATCAAGAAATATCATTATTGATAATTTGAGTAGTTGCTCATGCTGGTTGTAGAGCTGTTACTAAAGGTTGATTAGTAACTACTGCTTGAGCTACAATAGCTCTATTTTGAGTAGATTCATTTTTTACAGCAATTTTTTCAGTATTGAGATTTTTTAATAATTCTAATAATTCTGTCGATTGTTGTTTATATAGTTCTTGTGCTCATTGTTTTACTTTTATTGCTTGAGCAAATTCTCTAGCTTGTTTAATTATAAGTCTATCTATATCATCTAAATTAGCTTTTGTTGTGAGTGTGCTTAATTTTCATTTATACTCAATAACTCTCTCAGCTATAGCTTTTATTCATTCTGATCATGTTTTTTCAATAGCTTCATTATCTAATGTATTCTCTAAATTTGACATATTTTTATATTATTTATAAATTTATTTTTATTTTTTTACTCTTTGGAGTATCATTTTTCTATTCATAAATAGCATTCCAACTAAAAATGAAAATAGAAGGACAAACAAATAATTTTCTGGTCAAGTTTTTACTTTTATCATATCTTCGGCTTGTGGTTGAGGAGTTACTTTTTCTATTGGAGTTTCTTCTACCACTGGTGTTTCCATTACGGGAGCTCAAGCTTTATAAAGAACACATTCTTTATGAACAGTATTATTCATATCTATTTCTCAAGATGATGATATAGTATGAGCCATAATATCAAAAACTAAAATTCAAGCATTTCCTGATTGAGTTGGAAGAGTGTCGAGTTGATATCCAGCTCATTCACTTGATTGTAACCATGTAATTTTTCCTCAAGCTGATAATACATATCCATCGAATTCTTTATTTTGTAAAGCTTCAAAAGCTGGAGTATATTTCCAAAAAGTATCATCATTTGGTTTTTTTGAGAACTTTGCACCATTCAGAGGGAGTAAAATAGGCATTTTTTGTTCTTCTTTATACATAATTTTTTTATTTTCTGAAGAATTATTCCATGCATCATCTAAAAAAGAAAGTACATCTCCAACTTTTACTTCTCCTCCATCAAAACATTGATTACAAGAATTTTCTCAAAAAGTAGGATTTGTAGAACACTCAACAGAAGTATATGCTCAAAAAGCAGGAGTAAAACTTACACTTAAAAGACTTATCAATATTATTTTATTAAACATATTTTTTAAATTAAAAAGTAAATAACAATTCAATATTATCATAAAAAATAAAAGCTGTCAAAAATATGACAGCTTTTATTTTTTATAAGTCTTTACTTTTTTAATATTTTATTTACAAATAATTGTTGAAGTATCATAAATATAGTTCCAATTCCCCAATAGAGTCATACTCAAGCAAAAAATGTATAGGTGACAAATGCTATCATTACTGGCATACCATAGAGCATAAATTTATTGAGCATTTCTGGATCAGGCATAAATTCTGAATAACTATTGGCATCTTTCTTTTTTTCTAAAACGACTCCTGTTTTTGATTTATTTTGATTATTAAAAATCATAGAAAGTTTTACTTGAATAAATTGAAGAGCTCAAACAGTCAAAGCCAAAATAATTCCATTAAATCCTCATATTCAAAATAAATCTATTCAAAAAAACTGAGCATCAATTTGTGCCATATTATAATCTCATAATACACTATACAAATAATAGGTATTTGAAGTCGCTTGAATTCAAATAATAACTTGATAAATAACTATCAGAATTGGCATTTGAATAAGTAATAATCAACATGATCCCATAGGATTGACTTTTTCATCTTTATACAGTTTCATAAGTTCTACTCCGAGCATTTGATGATTTCATTTATGTTTATCTTGAATTTCTTTAATTTTTGGTTGAATTACCTGCATTTTTCTTTGAGATACCATCATTTTATGTTGAGGTATAAGTAAAATAACTCTTATAATTATGGTGATAATTATAATTGCCCAACCCAATGAATATCCAGTTACTTCAAGTAAAAAAGCCATCAAATTATATATAGGGGCATAAAAGAAAAATATAAAAAATTTTCCAAAAAATCATCTATTTGAAATTTCAAATTGAGAAATAACATCAAGATTATCTTTTTTTAAATCAATGAAATATTTTCACACCTCACTAAACTCAGCAAATCTATTCGAAAAATCAAGTATATATCCAGATCAAGAAGGAAGAAGTATATCTTTACAATCTTTATTAGCAATAATTTTTGAATCTTTTTGAATTTTAATATTATTACAAGTATTGAAAGTAAATCCAGTAAGAGTCTCATTTTTTATTTGAATTTTTACTCATGCAGGTACACTATAAGATTCAGCTGTGGTTACGGTTATCGTATTTGATAGTTTATTTTCGGTTTCTTTTTTTGTAAATAAATTTATCGTTAAATAAATAACTAAAAAAATAAGAACCATATTTATTATTTTATCTTTCATAGAGTAGTGTTAGGTAAATATATTACATCTTTTTTAATAAAAAAGATGTGTCTTTCTTAAAGGTTTTTATACTTTCAAAATCTTTTTTATCAAGTTTCATTTGTTTTTTTATAACAAAAACAAAATCTTTCCCGATATTTTTTTCAATTTTAAATATATAAATGCCTACTAAATCAAAAAATATTCTTCGAAAATAATTCCTTGATACACTATTTATTACCGTTTTTCATCCAATAACAATAGCAAATCTATTATAATTGAGATTATTAGAAATAAAATTAGACACTATCCCATAAGAAAAAAAAGGTTTTCAATATTTTAAAACCTTTTTTACTTCTCATTGCTGTAATCTATGTATCTTTTTAATCATTTCTCAAGTAAAAAAACTATTTTTTCTTTGCAATATAATTTCCTTTTCCATCAAAAGGTGATTTTCTTGCTGTTCCTCCAGCTATGATATGCATTTTAGCCTTTCCATCGATAAGTTGAAATCTTTTTGGATATGATACAGTCAATTCATGTCTTCCTACCCTTCTTCTATCTCTCAAAACTTTTCTTCCTCACACAGTATTACTTCTTGATAAAAATCCATGAACTCTCAATCTTTTTCTCTTTTTTAATTTTCCTAACATAGTTTTTATATTAAAATATAATGAATAATTAATAATTTTATATCAATTATTTTGAATTGTTTTTGTATATTTTCAATTAATTTTTAGTTGCCTTTACTCAAAAGTAATGAAAGTGTGGATATTTTATTGAAAAAATTCATAAAGTCAAAAATTTAAATATCTTTTTTAGTTTCTCACACTTTTATACTTTTCATAAGTGGGAAAAGTACGACATCTCTGAGATTACTTTGTCATGTTAAAAGAGAAAAAGTTCTCTCTATTCACATACCAAAACCAGATTGAGGAGGCATTCCGTATTCCATAGCATAGACAAAATCATCATCTGGAGATGTTGCTTCTTCATCTCCTCTTTCAATAGCTCAAGATTGGTTTTCAAAATTTGCTTTTTGTATTTGTGGATCAACTAATTCGCTGTATGCTTTACAAATTTCCCAACCATTTACTACTACTTGAAATTGTTCTACTACTTCAGGATTTATATCACTTTGTCTCGCAAGAGGTTGCATAGTTTTTGGATAATTATATACAAATGCTGGTCAGGTAATACTTGGTCTCAAAACTTTTTTAAATAAATAATCAATTAATGTTGGCACTCACATTGTATCCATTCCTTCAAACTCTATTCAAGATGCTTTTATATCAGTAATTAATTTTTTTTCATCTCAAGTAAAATATTTTGAAACATCTATATTACAAGCTTTTTTTACTCATTCAATATAATCAATTCTTTGCCATGGAGTTTGAAAATTTACTGTTCTTGAATTTCATACCTTATCTTTTACTTCGACTATTTTTGATAATTCAGGCATATTTTCAAAAATATAATCATACATTTGTTCTATAAACTTCATATTATCCTCAAAATTCCACCAAGCTGCATAGTGTTCAATCATAGTAAATTCTTGCATATGACTTGGATCACTTCATTCATTTCGAAAATCACGAGCAAATTCTACCACCCTTTCAAATCTTCAAACAGTAGTTTTTTTCAATGAGGTTTCAGGAGATATTCTTAAAAAAAATTCTTCATCAAAATCATTGTGATGAGTGATAAATGGGGCAGCAGCAGCACCTGAAGCAGCATTTCATAAAACTGGAGTTTCCACTTCTAAAAAATCATTTTTATCATAAAAATCTCTGAGAGTTTTTATATATTTACTTCTGAGTCTGAGTCTATTATATGATTCATCGTTCATAATGAGATCAAGGTATCTTTGTCTATAAATAGTTTCTTCATCGGTTATTCAATGAAATTTTTCTGGTAATGGTCGAATTGATTTTGAAAGTATTTGAAATTCATTTACAAATAAAGTTAATTCTCAATGTTTTGTTACAAATAATTCTCAAATAACTCAAATATAATCTCAAACATTTACAAATTTTTCTACTATTTTATAGGCTGATTTTTCTTCTGAATCAATAATTAAACTTTCAACGAGTTCTTTTCCAGTATTAAATATAAATTTATCTTTCATAAAACAAATTTGAATTATTCATGAATGATCCATAATTTTTGCAAAAGCTAATTTTCCATGAGACTTATAACTCATTAATCTTCCAGCAGTTTTAAATCTACTTTCAGCTCAATTTTGCTGTAATACTTCGACTTCTTTTATATTTGAATTATTTTTTAATACTACAGAAATATCTATTTTTCCATGATAATTATTCGCATATACTATTACTCAAGCTGATTTTAATTTTTTAATTTTTTCAATTCTATCTAAAGATTCATTTCCGTAGTCAAACATAGTCTATTTATAAGAAAGTAAAATTTGATATACAATAATTATTTTTTAATAAAAGGCAAAAAATAAAGGTTATGAAAAAACAATAAAAAAGATACTTACTTTAAGTAAGTATCTTTTTTATTTCAAAATAATTATTTAGTAGATGTTTCTGTTTCATTTGGTAATGGACTAGAAGTATCTTCAGGAGTAAGACTATTTTTTAATAAATCATCTATATTCAATCATATTGATCACTCATTTTGCATATCTTGAACAACTTCTTGTAATAATATTAAAGTGTGCTTCATTTTTTCATTATTTGATTTTTCAATCATTGTAGTTAATTTTGTTGCTAATATTTCATACATTTTAGTTTTTTTCTCATCATTAAATGAGGCTAATTTTTTTTCTAATAATCATCTTATAGCAACTTTCATTTTTTCATCTTTTACTGAAGAATTAGAAATAAGGTTATCTTTTATTTCTTCTTTAGCTGTAACTTTTTCTTCATTTTTATTTTCAACTTTATCCTCTACTTTTGTGAGTATTTCTTTTGCCATGATTTGAGATATATCTAATTTTGATAATTCCTCATTTCTTATATAAACAGAAACTCATTTTATATCAAAATCTTCACTTTCTAAGTATTGTTCTGTTTCAATTACAAGATTATCAATAAGATCTTTTCATTCAGATTTTAAAGTAGAAATTTTTTCATTCATACTAGCAATAGTATTAGTATATTCTTCTTTAGCAGTATCTGTTTTTGCCATTTTTAATTTAGACTTTGCTACCGATACAGACACTTTTGATTTTTTTAATTCAGATATAATTTTACTCAATGCTCAATCATATGTTTGCGAGATTTTTTGTACTTGAGCAAATTCATCTTCTGAAATATCTATTTTCAAATAAGCATCAAGTTTTCAAAGAATTCATTTTTCTTTTTTATCAGCAAATTTTGTATTAAATCAAGTTTTTTTTGATGAAAAAGTATATAGCTTTCATTTTCATTCGTAATTATCTCACATAGTAAATAATCAAGAACTTTTCAATTTACCTGATGTGTTCGTATTAAAACCAAGAATTATAGTTTTATATCAATATATATTTCAAGTTACTTCTGAGTTATCTCATAGATCTATTTTTCAAAGAACTTTTATATACCCATCTATTTTTACATTAAATCAAATTTTTAAATCTCATATAACAATAATATTTCAAGTTATTTCTGAATTATCTCCTATCACTAAATTTTTATCTGCTGTTATATTTCAAGTTACTGTAACATTATATCATATTTCAGCATCTTTAGAAAAATTTAGATTTTCTTTTATATCTGCATTATCTGTAGATGCATCATCATTACTTACTGACGAAGTATTATCTGTGGATGTATCTGTACTATCAATACTGGTATCAGTAGAAAAATCACTACTAGCAGAATTGTCAGTGTTTCATCACATAAAATTATTTTCCATAAAATTATATCAATTACTTTGAACTGCTCAAACAGTATGAAATGAACATAATATTGCGAATAAGAGAGTAATGTAAACTTTATTTTTATTATTCATAATAATAAATTAAAATATAAAATGAAGATACACAATCTTCAAAAAAATTGTATACTATTATTTTTTTTAGTCAATATTTTTACTCTATTTTACTCTATTTTACTCTATTTCTAATTTTTTAAATAAAGCATCTTTTTCAAATTTGGTCAGTGATTTATATTCTCACTCTTTCAGATTTCATAACTCAATATTTTCAATCCTGATTCTTTTTAAGTTTTTTACTTCACTTCCAACTTTCTCTACCATTCTTCTAATTTGCCTATTTCTTCATTCTGATATAATAATCGAAAATTTTTCTGATGAAATTCTCTTTATAATTGCTTTTTTTGTATAACTTCCAAGTATAAATAAACCATTTCTCATTTTTTCTAAAGCTCAATCCATAATAGGACCAAAAGTTTGTACTATATATTCTTTTTCATGATTATATCTTGGGTGCATTAAATAATTAGCAAGTCGTCAATCGCTTGTGAGTAAAATCAAGCCTGTAGTTTCTTTATCAAGTCTTCCAATCGGAAAAACTCTTCTATCAATATCAATAACATCTAGAATAGTTTTTTCTCATATATTTGCACAAGTAGTTACCACTCATCTTGGTTTATTTACTTTATAATACAAAAAATCTTTTTGTTCTTGAATAGCTTTCTCTCACATTTCAACATTATCTATTATTGGATCAATACTTTGACCAATTTCAGCAATTTTTCCATTTACTTTTATCATTCCTGATGCTATATATTCTTCTGCCTTTCTACGAGAGCAAATTCCAGCTTGAGAAAGATATTTTTGTATTCTCATTGTACCCATAATTATATTTTTAAATGAACAGATTGTATTTGCTCAACTTGACCTTTCGTAGTAAATCATGAGGCCTTTTTATGACCTCCTCAATCAAATTTTTTTGCTATTTTAGTCAAATCTATATCATCTCTGAGAGTTCTGAGTGATGCTTTTATGTATTCTCATTTTTGAGTCATAAGATTACAATATTTTATATTTTCTGCTGTATTAAGATAATCTATTACTCATGATATTTCTTCATAATCACAATTATAACTTTGAAGCATAGATTTATTTACATAAGAGTATAAAACTCAACTTTCATCTATAAAACTATCTGAAAATATTTTTCACCAAAGTTTAATAGTTGACAGTTTATTATTTTTAAAAAATTTGTCTACTATAAGATTATATTGAGCTCATAATTCAAGTAATTTTCAAGCAATCAAATAGGTTATTTCATTCACATTTGAATGTTTAAATCATCCAGTATCAGTATAAATTCAAGCTAAAATATTTGTTGCAGCCATAGCAGATATTTTAATATTCAAAAGATAAAATATCTCAAAAACTATCATACTCGTTGCTGAATAAGTAAGATTTATAATATTTTGTTTCGAATAAATTTCATTCGTAATATGATGATCAATACTAAGAGTATTATAACTTTTTCCATCAAATAGATCAGGGAAAATATCATCAAACCCAGTTTGAGTTTTACTTCCACTATCAAAAAATATTATCAAATCATAATCTTTAGGATGAAAAGTTTGTTGATAATTTTGAATATTGGCTAAAAATTTATATTTTTCAGGAATGGTGTCAATACATATCAAATCGATATGTTTGTGTAAAAAATTATCTTTCACTATTTGAAAAAAAGCTGTTGCTGATCATAATGTATCTATATCAGGATTTTTATGACTCATCAAAGCAATACTTCTTGCAGATTTAATTTTATCAATAATTCTTGAATATACCCTCTTTTTTTTCTCTAACATAAATGTAAGATTATTTTTAAGAGGGTATCTTACTTATTATTTTATATATTCAAATAAATTGCTCTTGCTATTTAAAAGAAATAATTGATAATTATAAGAAAAAATTCTGATTTGTTTTTTATTTATTTTCTATAATATGAAAGATTCATCTTGAAATTCTTTTCATTTCATAATTTATGATAAGATATAATAATATGTCTTTCATATATGTAGTAAGTATAAGTGATAAATGATCATCCGATTGATTGATTTTATTTTTTAATTTTTCTTTTAAAGAAGAAAAAACATCTGTTTGTGATATATCATATTTTACAGCCTGAAGATTATGAGAAAAAATAAAAATAATTTTATCATAAAATATGTCTATTTCTTTTTCTGGAATATTAAAAATATCGATTCGTTGTAATTTTTTATAGGTAGTTATTTCATCTTTAGTAAATCATATATCTGACAAAAAAGCTTCAAATCAAGCTTTATCTATAGGAGAATTTTTAACATTATCAAAAAGTCATTGAGGTAAAGGATTTTCTGAATTTAAAAATATTTTTTCTTTCATATATACTTACTATTATATAATAATTATTGGTGTACTAATTTTTATGTATTTTTTCATTTTTTATAATTCTTACTTCTTCTTGTAATTCTATTGAAAATTTTTCCATCACTTTTATTTTTGCTCTATTTATTAAATATAATAAATCTTTATAATTTCAATTTTCATAAGAAGTCATTAAAAAATTTGCATGTTTTTCACTAAAATAAGCATTTTTATAAAAAAATCATTTTAATCCAACTTCTTCTAATAATCTACCAGCTGAATATTCTTTCGAGTGATTTTTAAAAAAACTTCCACAACTATTTCATTTAGGTTGAATTTCTTCTCTAAAATGTATATTATCGACTTCTGAAGAATATTTTTCAATTTTTTGTGAAAGATCAAATTTTACTTTAATGATAAAATATTTTTGAGTTTGTTTAAAAACACTATTTCTATATCAAAAATCTGATGATTTTTTATCAAGTATTTCTATTTGTCCACTTTGTAAATTATAAACTTCAGCTTCTAAAAAATTATTTTCAAGTTCTAATCAAAAACATCCAGCATTTCAAAAAACCGCTCATCCAATACTTCATGGAAGTCAAATAAATCTATGCCATAATATTTGTCCATAATCATTTTCTAATTTTGTTGCAATTTCCCGAATAGATTCAGAAGAATAACTTTCTCATATTTGAGTATGTATATTATAATGAAATCATTTTAAATTATTTTTTATTACAATACCATAAAATTCATCAAAAGCAAAAAGTAAATTTGTTCCAGATCCAATAATAAGCAAAGATAATCAATTCTCTTTTCAAAAATCTAAAATATTTTTCAGATTAAAAACATCATTAATATCATTCACTACATAATAATATTTTGTTTTTGCTCTGGTTTTAAAGTTTGATAAATGACTTATGTCAATATTATGTTGGAGTAAATTTTGCATATTTGTTATCTTAAATATTTATTTATAGCAATTCCAGTAAAACTTTCACTACATTTTTTCACGGTTTCAATATTTCCAGCGACTACGAGATTTCAACCATCATCACCTCATGTTGGTCAAATGTCTATAATATAATCAGCATTTAAAATAACATCCATATTATGTTCTATAACCAAAACAGTATTTCCTTTATCAACAAGTGAATGAAGAATTTTTAATAATTTTTGAGTATCCGAAAAATGTAATCCTGTCGTTGGCTCATCAAGTATATAAAATGTTTTTGAGGTTGATCTTTTTGATAATTCAGTAGCAAGTTTAATTCTTTGAGATTCTCAACCAGAAAGAGTAGTAGAAGCTTGTCATAATTTAATATACCCAAGTCAAACATCATTTAATACATCAAGTATTTTAAATATTTTTGGTTGATTTTTAAAGAATTCCATAGCTTCTTCAACTGTCATTGCTAAAACATCGGCAATATTTTTTGCTTTAAAAGTAACATCAAGAGTTTCTTTATTAAATCTTTTTCCTTCACAATATTCACACTTTACATACACTGGTGGTAAAAAATGCATTTCTATTTTTTTTACTCCATCTCCATCACAATGTGAACATCTTCCATCACGAGTATTAAAACTAAATCTACCTGGTCAAAATCAACGAATCATAGCTTCTTCACTCGCTGCAAATAATTCTCTTATACTCGTGAATACTGCTGTATAAGTTGCTGGATTTGATCTTGGAGTTTTTCAAATAGGAGATTGATCAACCACAATTGCTTTATCAATATTTTCTAATCCTTTTATTTCTTTACAGCTTCCTACTTGTCTACTCGCTCCATTGAGTTTATTAGATAAATAATTCGCAAGTATATGATTCACTAAACTTGATTTTCCACTTCCAGAAACTCATGTTACTACGGTTAAATTTTGCAAAGGAATTTGAACATCAATATTTTTTAAATTGTTATGATTTGCTCAAATGATTTCTAAAAATTTTTCTATTTTTCTGATTTTTCTATCAATTTGATTGGTGATATGTTTCGCTAAAAATGGTCATGTTATAGAATTTTCATTTTTTATAATTTCCTGTAAAGTTCATTCTGCAACGACATTTCATCCATGAATTCCAGCTCATGGTCAAATGTCTATAATATAATCTGCATTTTTCATAATATCCTCATCATGCTCTACTACTATTAAAGTATTTCAAATATCTCTGAGTCGTTTTAAATTTTCTATAAGCATGTCGTTATCACGAGGGTGAAGTCAAATTGATGGCTCATCTAAAACATAAATAATTCATTCTAATTTAGTTCCAATTTGAGTAGCAAGGCGAATTCTTTGAGATTCTCAACCAGAAAGAGTATTTGATTTTCTTGCTATAGTAATATAATCAAGTCAAACTCAAGAAAGAAATTCGAGCCTATCTATTATATTTTTTAGAATATTTTTTGCTATTTTTTGTTCATTATATGATAATGATATATGTTTAAAAAATTCAATAGAATTTTTTACTGAATAATGAGAGAGTTCTCCTATATTAATTTTTTTAAAATATACTGATAAACTTTCTTTATTTAATCTATAACCATCACATGCTGGACAATTTATATTCGTAATATAATTTGATAATTTTTCATCTTCTATATCTCAAGAAAAATATTTTTCTGTTAAAATATTAATCACTCATTTATATTTTGCATGATATATTTTTCCAGACATATTATTTTCTGGACTCAAACGATAGGTTATTTCTCCAGTTCCATATAAAATAATATCTTTTTGTTTTTTAGTTAAATCTCAATATTTTGCATTGGCATTTATTTTATGTGTAGCACAAACTTGAAGTAAAAGTTCATTATAATAGGCACTTCCAAACCAAGGTAAAATAGCTCATTCTGCAACGGTAAGTCTTGGATTTATAATATTTGCTTCTAAAAATACTGGTTTTTCTCAAAGTCAATGACAATCTGGACAACTTCCAGCTGGAGAATTAAAGGAAAAACTTGATATTTCTAATTTTGCAGGAATATGTCAACAAGCAGAACAAACAAATATATTTGAATATTTCTTTGAAATAGTTTTATTTTCTGTAAAAAAATCAATATTTAAAAGTCCATTTCATATTTTAAAAGCGAGAGTGAGACTATCTTTGAGTCTTTTTATATCTAAATTATCTTCGGATTCATAATCTTTTACCACGAGTCTATCAAGAACAATATAGACAGAATTTTTATATTCTGGAAGTATTTTTATATCATCATTGAGAGTATAAATTTGATCATGTATAGCATATCTAATAAATCAAAATTTAAGAACTTCTTTTTTTATCAACTCTAGACTTAATTCTTGACCAAATAAAAGAAGAGTTTTTATAATAAATTTTATTCCTATATTAAATTCTTTTATTTCATTTACTATACTTCATAAAGTATCTTTTTTAATTTCATCTCCACATTCTATACATTTCCTTTCTCAAATATTTAAAAATAATAATTTATAATAATCATAAATTTCTGTGATAGTTCCAACGGTAGATCTTGGGTTACGATTAGTTGTTTTTTGATCAATAGAAATAGTAGGTGAAAGTCATTTTATTTCATCATACAAAGCCTCTTCACTCATTCATCCAATAAACATACGAGCATAGGAAGAAAGACTTTCTAAATATTTTTGTTTTCCAATATTATAAATAGTTTTAAAGGCAAGTGATGACTTTCAACTCCCTGATAAACCGGTTATTACGGTTAATTTATTTTTTGGAATTTTTACATTTACATTTTTTAAATTATGTGTTCTTGCTCAATAGAGTTCTAAAAATTCTGACATTTTTTATTTTTATTATATAGTGTTTCAATAAATATATATTGTATTGAAAAAAAAATATATTCAAGAATATATTTTTTATTGATGATATTTTTTTATTCATTCTTCTAAAAACGATTTCAAAGTAAAATAATCAATTCCATCATATTTAAAATAATTTGGATTATTTTTTATTTCTCCATATCAAACTTTTACTTTTTTTTGAATTCATAAAATTTTGAAATTGCTTATATATGTTTTTTCAATTATTCTTTCTCTTTCATTTTGATCTGTTTCTGTATAATCTGTATAAGATGTCCTATTTTTTGAAAAATTATAATCAATATATACTAAAAATTTTTCTTTTCCTATTATAAAATATATTTTTGAAATTTTATTTGACTCTCATTCTATTTTATATGATTGATATGGTCATTGCTTAAAAATAAGGTGTCAAACTCAAGATAAGGCATCAAAAGCTTTTTGAGAAACATTCTTTCTATTTTCATGTATATTTGATTGAGAAAAACTTGCATTTGGAGTATTAAATTCACCATCTAAAAAAAGATCTCTTTGTTTCATATATAAATAATTATGTAATATTTTTTATATATTAACATATTTTTTTATATATGTCAAAAAACTAATCTGAAGCAATACAAAGACCATAAATTTTTTGAACTCAATGAATTTTTAATATTTTTGATATCTCATTTAATGTCGTTCCAGTAGAAACTACATCGTCAATAATAACAAAATGTTTATTTTTGTACTTATGGAATTCTTTTTCATTTATTAAAAAAGATCATTTTAAATTTTCCAACCTTTCTATTTTTGATAAATGTGATTGTTGTTTGGTTGATTTTATTTTTTTTATAATTTTATTATTATATTCACATCAAAATTTCTTTCACAAAGATATTGCTAAAATTTCTGATTGATTATATCACCTGGAAAGTTTTTTCCAAAAATACATTGGAGTAGGAATAAATATACAATCTTCAATTTTTTCGTCTGTGTGAGTTAAAAATATTTTGAGAAGATAATCTACAAAATCTTCTAAAATATCTTTTTTATGATAAAATTTTGCATCTTTAATTAAGTGTTTTATAATTTTATTCTTATAATGAGTCAAAATAATTACTCTATCATAATATACAAAATCATTTTTACAATAAAAATGCACTTCAAAATTTTTTGAACTTTGCTTACAAACAGGACAAATTGGTTCAAAAAATCAAATTTCTTCTAAACATTTTTGACATAAAAAATGTCACTCTTTTTTACAAGAATAACACTTTTTTGGAGCAATGAGATCTTTAAAAAAATTGATAATATTCATAATTCAATTATGTTTTATGGATTATTTTATTTTCACATAATGTAAATATTCTAATAATATTTTTCATCTTACTTTAATGTAAGGTGAATTATCTTAATAAGAACTTAAAACTTTTTTCAAATTCTTTTTCTATATCTTCTAATTTGCTAACTTTTATCATTTCATGTTTTTTCAAATCCCATTTATAACCTCTTCAAGTTCATCTTTCTCATCTATTATGTAATTTTTCAAAATTAATTTCATCTTTTTTTACAAACTTTATATAAAGCTCATTTGGAGTCACTCATAAGAACAAAACTCAATTATAATCTCAATCTTTTTTTAATCATTCATTTTGAAATTTTTTATTTACATCTATAGAAGAAGTTTTTATTTCAAATTTTACATCATTAAATTTCAAATCCCAATCTCATTGATCTCAGTCATTATATTCTATTTTTAATCTTCTAAAATAGATCTGCGATAAAGTTTGAGAAAAAAATCTCTCTCAAAAACTTCATCTCTTATCTATCTGTAAATTTCTATATTCTCTATATTTACTCTCTAAATCAAGCCATTCATTTTGAGCTTCTTTTAAAACTTGTTTTAATATAGGTAATGCAATATTATCTATTTCATTATTTTCAACCATATTATTTATTAAAAATTAAATTTAAATCTTTAAAACCTTGATTTATAATTTCTTCTTCTATTAAGCTAGTTCTTAAATTTAATGCACTATTTGTAGATAAAAAACTTACTTTCCCCCAATTTATTTTGTTATAAAATAAATCTTTTAATTTTTCTTTATCTTGTAAAAAAACTATTCAATATCATCTTCTATTTGGTAAGGTTTCAAAAGAACTGTAAGCTTTCATTCATTTAAAACAAGTTGAAGGTAAATAAACATCGCATTTATATAACATATTTTTATTTCTTGTACTACTTGGTATTCATCCATCAGACAAAGAATAGACTTTTATAAAACTTTTACAGCTTTCTTTCCTTGGAATATTTATTTTATGGCTATTTATTTTAGTCCAAACTTGAAAAATTGTTGCAACTTCTACTTCTTTTCCATCAGGATATTCAAAAGAATTTAATGGTAATTTTTCAGTATAAGCGAGTGTATATCACTCGACTCTTTTTTTAGGAACTCATTTTCAATCACTATTAAATAAAGGTGGTAATATAAAACTTACTACATCAGCAAAATCTAAAGAATGATTTATAAATCTTAAAGCTAAATTTCATCTTAGTCAAAATGGTGGATTTCATATAACTATATATTTTTTGTTTGTATTTTTAGGAAAAAAATCTAAATAATTATTTTTTATTAATTCATTTACTAATTCTCATTTTGGTTCTATATCTACTCAAATTCTTCTTTCTTTTGGTAAAATATTATAAAAATTACAACATCAAGCACTTGGTTCAATAAAAATATATTCTTTTTCATTAATATCTAAATCTTTCAAAACTTCCAAAGTTTTATTATAACAATATTGTGATATTTTTTTAGTTGTATAAAATTGATCTTTTTCTCTAAAAGTATTTTCTAATTTATATTTATTTCAAAGTAAAAAATTTAAATCATTTAGATAATTTTCTGGAACTTTATTTTGAGAAATCCATCTTTTAATAGTTCCAATATTTAATCAAATTCATTCTCTAATTTTATTTATTCATAAAATATTTAAGCATTCATGAAATAAAAAAGTAGCATTTATATTATTTTGATTTAATATTATTGTATTCATTTTTAAAATTATTATTTATACTTTATATAAAAATATTATATATAAAAATTTTTTATATCAAGTATTTTTATATAAACTGTATATATTTTTATCTCTCACTCATTTTTCCATATTCTAAAAATAATTTTGATAAACTATCTACTCAAAATCCAGTCGCTCATTCGTTATAAAGTCAATATTTTTCTTTCACAAAAGAAACTCCAGCAATATCAATATGAGTAAATTTTTCATTATTAAGACAAAAATTTGATAAAAATGCTCATCACATAGTACTTCCAGTATATATTCATTCAGTAAGATTTTTTAAATCACTTATATTTCATTTTGTTTTTTCTTTATAAAAATCATTGAATGGGAGTTCCCAATATGATTCAAAAGTTTCATTTTTTAAAAGATTGTCTATTATTTGTCTATTATTTCACATAATTCCTGCATAATTATATCAAAGTGCATACATACAAGCCCCTGTTAAGGTTGCTACAGTAGTAATACTTTCTAATTCATAATTTTTTGAAATATAACTCATAGCATCTGCAAGAACTAATCTTCATTCTGCATCAGTATTGATTATCTCTACTGTTTTTCCAGAGTATGATTTAATAATATCTCCTGGTCTATAAGCATCTCCAGAAATACTATTTTCAGCAATAGGTAAAGCACAAATAATATTATAGTTTACATTTTGATCATCAATTTCTTTCATCATAAAAAGTAAAGTTGAACTTCCAGCCATATCACCTTTCATATCATACATATGATTTTCTGTTTTTATATTCAATCATCCAGTATCAAATATAATTCCTTTTCCTACGAGTCAAAGAGTTGGTAATTTTTTATCTATTATTCTTTCTAAAATAACTAATCTTGGTTTATAATGACTTCCTCTTCCAACAGCATCAATTAAATTCAATCATAATCTTTTCATTTCTTCATGTTCAATAACTTTGACTTTTGTATTTTTAAATTTCATATTTTTAATGAACTGTACATATTTATCAGGAGTTTTATCACAAGAAGGTTTATTTACTAAATCTCTATTATCAGTAATATTTTTCAATGTAGATAATCTATAAGTAAGGTTATTGAGTTGTAAATCTTCACAAATAATATTGAGTTCTAGTTCTTTTTTTTCTGATTTATATTCTCTATAATCATATTTTCATAAAATAATACTATCGAGTAATATATTATCTTTTTCGTATTTAAAAGTAATTTTTTCAGGTATTTCTCAAATATTTTCTCATAAAAATAAGTGAAGATCTTTTTTTACATCTCAATAAAATAAAAATATTATTTCTTCAAAATCTTCTCTTCCAGTAAATATTTTAAAACATATATTTTTTTGATTTTGAAATATTTTTTCAATTTTAGAAAGAATATTTTCATCGAGATTTAAAAAATTATACATTTCAAAATCAAATTTATTTTTAAGTAAAGCTACTAAGTTAGACTTTTTTATCTCACTGAAATTATTTAAAATATGGAGCATATTCATGTTTATTAGATAGTAATTTATTTGGATTTAATTTATTATAACTGAGAAAAAAATATATTGACTCTAAAAGTAATAATATTCAAATATTCAAAATTTCAAAATTATTAAATATAAAAAATATTATTACTGATACTATATTAAAAATATGTGCAAATATATGAATAATATAATAATCAAGAATGATTTTAAAAGATATAATATAGGTGACTAAAATTCATAAAAATGAGAGTGTAAGTCAAAATATTAAAAAATATAAAGATTTTATATCAATAATATGAAAATGAATAATACTGTAATAAATAACAAAAAATAATAAAAATATTCATAAAAATAATGAAATATAATTTGAATATTTTTTATGTATATATAAATTATAAAAAATTTGTATCGTTAAAATAACTAAAATTATAAAACTATAACTAAAACATAAATAAATAACTCAAAATATAATTCAAATATATGTTAATATAATTCAAATATATCTTAAAATAAGTGTATCTTTTTTTAATAATTGAATTTTAGGTAAAAATTCAAGCCAAATAATTCAAAATAATGTGGCAATAAAACTCGTCCAAAAAAGTAAATTTTGATGAAATAAATAAGAATAAAAATAAAATAAAAATACCACAAATATATAAATACTAAAATGAATTAAAATAGAGTTATCAAATGATTCTTTTTTAGCAATTTGTTTATCATGATAGAGTAAAGTTGGAAATATAAGTAATATAAGAAAAGAATTAATAAAATCAATGATATAAAAATAATTATATTCACTTATAATAATAAATATATAATTTCCAATATAAAAAATCGAAAAAATAATTGAATTTATTCTTAAAAAATCTTTTGAAATAGGGGAAAAATGAGAAAGAAAAAATAATAAATAAATAATTATATTTATAAGTAAAATAAAAAATGAAAAATTAATAAAATCAAAACTAGTAGTAATAAAATACAGTGATATGTAAAATAATAAAAATCAAATATAATAAGAGAAATATTTGAAAAATTTAACAAAAATATTTGAAAATGTTTTATGAGATGGTGTATATTCAATAGTTTTTTCTTCGTTTGTGTACGATCAAAAATAAAAAAATAAAAACAACCCTATAATAAAAAAAATAATTGCTTCATATATTAAATTTCAAAAAATTGACTGTATAATAATAGTATCTGAATTTGAAAATATTATTGTATCAAAAAACGAAAGATTTATTATATTATAATGGGATTCTATTGAATGTAAAAAAATATCTTTTTTTTGAGAAAAAATAAAAAATAAATAATAAATAAACGAATATAAAAATGAAATAAAAAAAAATAAATATCTCATATAAAAAAATGAGTGATTAAAAATTTATCACTCAAAATATAAACAAAAAAATAAAAATTACAATATTAAAAATTAAACTTAATAATCATCGAGTTGTTTTAAATAAAATAAATAAAATATTTATGAATATAAAATAATACATTCCATTAAAATTAATCATTATATGACTATATCAAATATTATTTCAAATATAAATAATGAGAAAAATAATTGAATAAATACTAATAATAATAAGAAAAGAATTATTAAAAAAATTTAAATACGTGAGTAATTTTTCAATAAAATAATAGTATCCTTTTACAATTTTTGTGTAAGAAAAATGACTTCATTCTAATCTTGATTTTAATATCATTATATTTTGTTGTATAACTTTTTCTTTTAATAGAAATTCTTCTTTTTTTTCTGAATTTTTTTGAGATGGAATAAGATATATAATAAAATTATGTAATTTTTCTTTTTTAATTTTTATTCATTTCGCTTCATATTTATTTAATAAATATTTATTTCTTAAATATCATGTAGATGTGGTATCTATTTCAATTTTTTTAGTTTTTTGTGTTTTTATTGATTTAATAAATACAAAAAAATTTTTTATTGCTGTATTGAATATATAATTTAAATCTTTATCTTTTTCAATAAATGTTTTTTTTGATCCAGCTTCTTTTAATAAAATATTCGTTTCATGTAAAAGATTTTTATATTTTTCATCTTTTTTATTTTCTAATATTTCTAACTCTAATTCTCATATTTTTAATAATGCTATTTCTCCAACTTGTTTTAATTTATTGACATTAGTTGATGTTTTTACTTTTAAAATTTCAGTATATATATTTTTTAATAATTCTTTTTTACTGGGATTAAAAAACTCATTTTGTTCTCATTCTAAAATATTTTTTAATTTCAATAAAACTTTTTCAATCATCAAAGTATATTTTTCTATTTCTTTTTGCATAACAAAAGTACCTATTTTTTCTTCAATAACTACATTTTTTGTTGTATTATCTTTTATTTCTTTTTCTTGTATTTGTTTTTTATTTATTTCTTGATATAAAGTATAATGATTTTCTAATTCTTTTAAAATTCTTTCTTTTTCTATTATTGATGTATTTTGATCTTGATAAATATATTTTAAATTATATTTCATTTCATATTTAATTTTTAAATATGCTTTAAAAACATCATTGGAAACAATGGTTCCAATTTTAATATTTCCATTTGTGTCTATAATTTCAAAGAAAAATTTATTTCCAGAAATTTGAATATCTCATATTTCAACAATACTTACTATAACAAAACCTTCTTTATGAAGATCATCTCTTATTCATTTTTCTGATTCAGCTGTTTTAATGAGATGAAAAGTTTCTACTCATTTTACAGCTTCTATTTTAAAATTTTTCATTTTTTGTATTTCTATATTTTATATATATTAAAATATTACTTTTTTAAAAATTTATTTAAAATTCAACAACAATCATTTGTTTGTTCTGGATTAAAAGTTTTTACTGTTTGAGCTATTCTAAATAAATCCCTTAAAAATTCTTTTGAATATTCTATTCCTGTTTTAATTTTTTCTCATAATCATTGTAAAGCTCATTCAAAATCTCAATTTTTTAATTGCTGTATTATATCTACTCATTGATTATTTTTTTGTTTTTCTAAATTAGACATATATTATAAATTATTTAATAAAAATCAAAAACTATTGATATCTTTCTGTTTTTCTATTACTTCTTTTTTTCTCATTCCAGCAATTTTTGTAAAACTATCTTTACTTATATCACTTATTTGAGTTTTTTCTATTTCAAGAATAAAACTTTCTAAAGATTTATAGAGTTTATCTAATCATAATTCATCTAAAAAATCAATACTGTCTCGATATAAATTTTTTTGTTTTTCATTTATATTGAGATTTTCAATTATAGTTATAATAATTTTTTTCTTTTTAGAAATTTCAGAGTATTTTTTAAATATATCTAATAGCATATAATTTTTAATTAATGAAACATTTTTAACATTTTACACTATTTTGTTTTTAATTACAAATATATTATATATAAAAATAAAAATAGTAATAGTAATAATTTTTATTGTGAATAAAAATTATAGTATATAATAAGAGTTTTTTATTTTTTTTCAGATATATTTTTTGATTTATCTATAAAATAAGTTTTATTTAAAGGAAAAAATAAAATTACACAATTTATTAACAATGAATTTAAAAAATAATTGACTTGTTTTTAATAGGTAAATAGTTATTATAAACTTGTTAAGTATTTTTTAAAATTTATACACATTTATGAAAGAAGAAGAAAAAAATAAGGATCGTTTTTTACTATTTTTTATAATCTTTTTAACATCTTTTACACTTTGATTTTACATTTCAAATAATATAGATTTTTTTTATAAAAACAATATAAGCAAAAACTCTATTATTCAAACTATTGTAAAAGATAAATTATGAGATAAAAATTTGAATTTAGATTTATTTTGGCAAGTGTATAATATCACTTCCAAAAATTATTATGGCATTGATTCTTTACAACAAAAAGATTTAGAAAATGGGATAATAACTTGATATATAAATGCTCTTTGAGATAAATTTTCTGAGTATATGGTACCAGAAATAACCAAACAATTTGAAGATACTTTGAATTGAGATTTTGAATGAATTGGAGCTGTTATTGATAAACATGAATTATGAATTATAGTTGACAGGGTTTTAAAATGATCACCAGCTCTTAATAATTGAATATTAAAATGAGATATTATTATACAAGCAAATGAAACTCTATTAAAAGATTTAACTACGAATGAAGCTGTAAAACATATAAAATGAAAAGCAGGAACAAAAGTTATTTTAAAAATACTCAGAGCATGAGAACATGATTTTATTACCAAAGAAATTATCAGAGATAAAATAAAAATTCCGTCCGTTGATACAAAAGATTTAGAAGATGGAGAAATTTGATACATATCACTCAATATTTTTTGAGATAATACATCAAAAGAATTCTGAGATTTACTTAATACTTTTCATAATGAAAAAATAAAAGGAATTATTATAGATTTAAGAGATAATGGTTGATGATATTTACAAAGTGCCGTTGAAATACTTTCAAATTTTATAGAATCTGGAAAATTACTCGTAACGACAAAATATAAAGATAGTTTACTTAATAATTATTATTATAGTGAAAATTTTGGTCAAATTTTTGATAAAAAAATAGTGATACTTATAAATGGAAATTCTGCTTCTGCTTCTGAAATAACTGCTTGAGCATTGAAAGATTATAACAAAGCAATTCTTGTTTGAGAAAAATCATATGGAAAATGATCAGTACAACAACCATTTGATCTTCCAGATGGAAGTATGTTAAAATTAACGATAGCAAAATGGTATACCCCAAAAGATTATTCAATAGATCATAATGGAATAGAACCAGATATAAAAGTTGAATTAAAAAAAGAAGATTATACTCCAGAAATTTGAAAAGAAAAAGATTTTAAATTTTATGATAGACAATTGGAAGTTGCTAAAAAAATATTGAAAAAATTTATAAAATATCAAAATATTAATTTAGTTATTGATGAATATAAAAAAGAAAATCCAGAAATATATTCTAGTTGAGTTTTGATAGGAAGTGGAAATACTATAAATGGAACGGGAAGTAAAATAGAATAAATATATTTTATAATTAATTTTTATATACCATGAAAAAAGCAAACATTGGACTTATTTGACTCGCTGTTATGGGTGCTAATTTAGCAAGAAATATAGCAAATAAATGATATAAAACTATCGTATATAATAGAACCTATGAAACGACTCAAAAATTTTTAGAAAAATATCAAAGTGAAAATTTATTCGCAGCGGATAGTTTAGAAGATTTTGTAGATTCACTGAAATCTCCTAAAAAAATAATTATTATGGTAAAAGCTGGAAAACCAGTTGATGATTTCATTGAAAAATTATCACCACTTTTATGAGTAGGAGATATTATTATAGATTGTGGAAATTCTTTTTATAAAGACACTCAAAAAAGAAATAAGCAGTTGCAAACAAAATGAATTCATTTTGTTTGATGTTGAGTTTCTGGTTGAGAAGAGTGAGCTTTAAATGGACCAAGTATTATGCCTGGATGTAAAAAAGAAGTATATACAGAAATAAAAGAAATATTAGAAGATATATCAGCTCATGATTTTCATAATGGAAAATGTGTCACTCATATTGGACAAGATGGATCAGGTCATTTTGTAAAAATGGTACATAATGGAATTGAATATGCGGTTATGGAAATGATAGCAGAAGCGTATAATAGTTTAAGAAAAATATATCATGTATTACCAAATGAAATAAGTGAAATTTTTAAAAAAATGAATGAAGGAAAATTAAATTCTTATTTATTTGAAATAACGAGTCATATTTTACTGAAAAAAGATGAATATAATAGTGAAAGCTATATTATAGACAAGATTTTAGATAGAGCATGATCAAAATGAACTTGACTTTGGACTTCCATAGATGGACTTGAAAGAGCTGAAAGTGTTTCTACTATAGTAGAAGCTACTTTTGCGAGAGCTATTTCGTCTCAAAAATGACTCAGAGAAAAATTATCAAAGATATATTCTATTGATGAAAAGAAACAAAATATATGAAAAGAAGAATATATAAAAATATTAGAAAATACTTTATATGTAGGTATGATATTTGCTTATGCACAATGATATGCACTTATTATGAAAACTTCAAAAGAAGAAAATTGGGAAGTAAATATATCAGAAATTTCAAGAATTTGGCAAGGATGATGTATTATAAGAGCTCAAATACTTGATTTTTTAACTCAGACTTTTAAAAATAATGCAAATTTTGACCATATATTTGAACTGAAAGAAATTAAAAATGAAATTCTTTTCGGACTTGAAAGTTATAAAAAATGTATGTTTATAAATGGGGAAAATAATATACCTCTTCCAGCTCTGTCAAGTGGAATACATTATTTTTATAGTTTAATAGAAGAAAAATCAAGCGCCAACATGATACAATGACTCAGAGATTATTTTTGAGCCCATACGTATGAAAGAATAGATAGAGAATGAATTTTTCATACTGAGTGGTAAAATTTAATTGAATAATAATATTATATGACTAAATATGTAAATAACATTGCTCATATGAGTGATAATAATATTCCTGATTTAGACGAAGTTGTTTTATGGGCATTAGATCTTTTTTTAGATAATAAAGAAATATTTATTCCAAATTTTCATTTTAATAAAGCCGTTATAATAGGATCTGGAAATGCAAAAAATACTATAAAAATAATTTATGAATGACAAGATGTTATATTTGCAGATGAAACAAATTATGAAAAAGCTATTGCTAGAAATTGAGTTGACTCGGTTATTATTTATAGTGCTTCTTGATGAAAACACGCACCTATAGTAGCTCAATATGCATTATCACAGAATAAAAAGGTAAAATTAATTACTTGTAATGAAAATTCAGAAACAAGTAACATATTAAACAAAGAAGATATAATTATAACTCCTAAAAATAAAGAACCATATACTTATAATACTTCTACTTATATGTGATGGATTTTAGCAAATACAAAAGAAAATCCAGAATGAATTATTCAATATATAGAAAATAATATATCAAAAATAATTCCAAATAATTTCAGTGATTATACTTGATTTTTATTTGCTATACCAGATAAATTTGCTGGAATAGCTCCTTTAGTAGATGTTAAGTTTATAGAATTATTTTGAAGAAATATAGCAAGAGATATAAAAACTTTTGAAGAATTAAAACATGCAATAACGGTAGTTCCTGGTAAAAAAGAACTGTGTATAAAATTTTGAGAATGAGAAATTTATTTTCAATGAGATATTTTAAATATTTCTTTACCACACGATTTATGATTGGCTTGATTTATGGCAGTTACATATTACATAGTTTGAAAAATTCAAAAACAATTACCACCATATTTTAAAGAAAATATTTGAAAATATATACAAAATTTAAATAAAAGTGAATTTTGAAAATGAATGTGAGTGATTGTTTAAAAATATTTAATCAAATAATTATAACCCTATGCATACTATATTTGTTATATTTTGAGCTACTGGAGATTTAGCAAAAAGAAAACTTTTTTGAGCTTTATATAATATTTTCTTACATCAAAAAGATATTGATCTCGATATTATTTGAATTGGAAGAAGAGATTTTAATAGTGAAGATTTTAGAGAATTTATTGATATAGAAACTCAAAAATTTATAGAAAAAAAAGATGATTTTAAAAATTTTTTAGAAAAAGTACTCTATTCAAAACTTGAATTACATAATCCATCAGATTATTTGGATTTGAAAAAAGATATAGAAAAATTACAAAAAAAAGATTCTCAAATTATTTTTTATCTTGCCATTTCACCTGAATATTTTGATAACTTTATACAGAATTATAAAAATATTATTATTCCAAATATAAAAGTAATTTTTGAAAAACCTTTCTGAGTTGATTTAAAAACAGCACAAGCATTAAACACAAAAATCATGGAAGTATTTAGCGAAAAACAAGTTTATAGAATTGATCATTATGTTGGAAAAGAGGCCATTCAAAATATACTTGCCTTTCGTTTTACTAATACTATTTTTGAATCTATTTGGAATAATAGATATATTGATAATATTCAAATAACAGCATCAGAAACCGTTTGAGTTTGAGAAAGGGCTGGATATTATGATAATTTTTGAGCTCTCAGAGATATGGTTCAAAATCATCTTTTTCAAGTAATGTCTTTAGTAGTCATGGATGCTCCATCTCAAATCGATCCAGTTGGTATTAGTCAAGAAAAATTAAAAGTACTCAGAAATATTTCTCTTGGAGATCATTTTGAAAACAATATCGTTTTTTGACAATATAATTGATATAAAGAAGAAAAGGATATTCCAAAAGAGAGTAGAACAGAAACATTTGTAGCTATGAAAATAGAAATAGAGAGTTGGAATTTTATTTGAGTCCCTATTTATCTCAGAACTGGAAAAGCTTTATCTGAGAAAAAGACTCAAATAGTAATTGAATTTAAAGAAATACCAAATATCTTATTTAAAAAATTTGGCCATATAGAAAGAAATAGAATTATTCTCGAAGTACAACCAAATGAATGAATCGATATTCATTTTAATATTAAACAAAACGGAAATTCAAAAGAAATGCAGAGAGTAAAATCTGAATTTCTCAAACAAGGAGAATCAAAAGAAGCCTATGAAAAACTTTTGGAAGATGTTATGCTTTGAGATAAAACACTCTTCACAAATTGGGATATATTAGAAGAAAGTTGGAGAATAGTAGACAATTTAGTAAATTGTAAAAATAATTGTCCAATTATTTATCCGTATGAAAAATGAACTCATGGACCAGAAATGAGTTATACATTATTAGAAAATGATAAAAGACAATGGTATGAATAAAATAATGAATAGTGATGAAAATATTTTAAAAAAGCAATTTTTACAATATTTTCTAGAATCTTTAGAAAAACTAAAAAACAATAAAAGAATAGTTATTTGATTGTCATGAGGAAATTCACTCAAAATATTTTATGAAGAAATAAAAAACAATTTTTGATGTATAGATAAAAATCTCAGAGAAAAAATTTATTTTTGTTTTTTGGATGAAAGAGTCGTGAGTTTTGAAGATGAAGATAGTAATTATAAACTTTGCAAAAATTTATTTTTAGATCAACTTATTCATGATGGATACTTACAGCAGGAACATATATTACTTCCTCATTTTACTCTAGATAATTATTCACAAGATTATTTTCAAAAAGTTCAAAAAATAGATATTTGACTTTTTTGAGTGGGAGAAGATGGACATACTTGTTCACTTTTCCCGCATCATATTTTACTTGAAAATAAGCAATATACCTATTTAAAAATAGATGATTCTCCAAAACTTCCACTGAAAAGAATAACGATTTCAAAAACTATGTTGCAAGATATACTCTATAGTTTTGTATTTTTTATGTGAGATACAAAAAAACAAGGGTGGAAAAATTTTTTAAATGAGAAAATAGATTATAAAAATTGTCCTATTAAATCAACTTTATCATGTCAAAATAGTTTTATTTTTAGTAACATATATTAAAAAATTCTTCATCTATAGGTACTCTATTTGAAAAAAGTGGTACTTAAAAGTCGATTGATTTCATACTTTTATCTTTCGTATTTATAATTCAATTCGTATCAAATAAAGAGGTGAATTTTTGTATTTGATGTAATAGACATTTCAGACACATTGGATATAGATAACAAAGCTTCTCAACGAAATCAAAATGTTAAAAATACTATAGATCACACCAGGGTTTCATTTTTTAAGTAGTGTATTTTCTAGACATATTTCTAAAATTATCTTTATTTATTTCATCTCAATCATCACATAGATATGTTGATTATGAGAGATAATACCTCATATATAATAAAAAAATATATATAAAGAAAGAAAAAATATACATAAAATTGAATGTGAAGAATATGTGAAATATAACTGGTAATATTTGACTTTATATAAATATCTTTATAATCAAGCCATTATTTATGTTCTTTAAAATAATCTGAAAAAGTTTTTATCCTTTAGCTTTCATTGTGTATAAAGCAGGAAAAAAGAGAAAAATATTAAAAATAAAAAAGCTTCTCATTATTCTTTTTTTTCCTGAGTTATGCATATGCTAACTACAGGTTAAGGCTTTAACCTTTAGAGGTAATTCTCTAAAACAGAGTATATCTCATTACTCTTTAAAATATGAGGTTTACTATATTTGTATAGTAATAATTGGCACCGAAGAAGGTTTTATACCCTTTTTCAAAATAATAAAGTAAATTTATTTTATTTTATTATATTTTATTTTATAACTTATATGTATATATGAGTAATACTTTATTAAAGAAAGTTACTGCAACTGCTGCTGCTTTATCTATTGTTTTATCAATAGTAAGTCCAGTTGTTGGAGTACAAGCTGCTGATGATTCTACTGCTGCTGCTAATAGATTAGCTGCATTAGGTGTTATCGTTGACAATTCTTGAGATGTTTCTAAATATAATTTAGAATCAAACATTACAAGAAGAGAAATGTTAAAAATTATGATGAATTTATCTTCTGTTGAAGTTGGAACTACTTGTGAATGAAAATTTGCAGATTTAAAATCAACTGATTGGGGATGTAAATATGCTGAAGCTGCTTTAAAAGCTGGTTTCATTGCTGCTAATACAAAATTCAGACCAGATGATATGGTTACTGAAGCTGAAGCATTAAAAATGGTAATGCAAGCAAGAGGTATCGCTAAAGCTGAAGGAGTAACTGATTGGGCTCAAGCTTATGCTGATGCTGCTGTTACTGCTGGAATCTTAACTGAAGCTAAAGTTTCTACTAAAGCTGCTAAAAGATCAATGGTTATAGTTTCTGCTGATTCAGCTGTTACTAATACTACTACTGATACTGCTGGAAACACAGATACTACTGGTACAGGTGGTACTGATGATTTAAGTGGATTATTCGGTGATTTATTTGGTGATACTGGTACTGATATGAGTGGTTCTACTGTAGATTCTTCTACTGGAACAACTAATGATTCTACTGGAACAACTAATGATTCTACTGGAACTACTTCTACTGGTACTGCTGTTACAGGTGGTGATTTAGAAGTGAGTTTAAATCCTGCTTCTTTAGCTAATGGTACTCAAGTTCCTGGAACTGGTTCTATTAGATTTGCTCAAGTTGATTTTACTGCAGGTACATCTGATGTATCTCTTAATTCAGTTCAACTTAAATCTTTAGGATTAGCTGAAGTTGCTTCAACTACTAAAGTTTGGTTTGAAAAAAATGGTAAAAGATTATCAGGAAAAGCTTCTTTCTCTTCTGAAAGAACTGCAGATACTTCTTTTGCTCCTGCATTAGTTGTTAAAGCTGGTGCTACTGAAACTTTAGATTTATATGTTGAATTAGCTACTGGTGCTGGATCTGATTTTCAATTTTCTGGAAAAGTTACTTCTAGTTCTGCTACTAATGTAAAAGGTGAATTTAATACAAATACATTAAGAACAGCTGCATATACTGTTGCTCCTGTTACTTTTAATGTATCTGGTTCTAATACTTCAGTAAATCAATGAGTTGATGCTGTTGAATTAGCTAGATTTACTGTTGCTAATAATGATACAAGTTCAGAAACAAGAGATGTTAAATTTCAAACAATTACATTAAGACAAAATGGTAATGGAGATTTAGTTGATTTATCTGATATCGTTCTTGAAAGAAATGGTGTTAAAGTTTCTACTGAAACTTCTGTTTCTGGAAAAGATGTAACTTTTGTTATTAATGATACTGTAAAAGACGGAGGTACTACAGCTACTTACTATGTAAAAGCTAAAGTATTAAATGTTCAAAATAATACTGGAGACACATATCAATTTTCTCTTAGATATGACACTGATTTAAATGCTGTTGAAGTATTAAATGGGTACAGATCTACAGTTACAAGAACTGCTACAAATTTAAATACTTACACTGTAAGTGGAGCTGATATAACATTTGCGAGAGATAGTTCAGTTGAATTATCTAAAACATATGCAAAAGGTTCTTCAGATGTAGTATTTATGCAAGGTACTATTACTGCTAAAAATGCCATTACTTTAGAAGATCCTACATTAACTTTTAATGGTACAGGTAGTGATTTATTTACTACATTATACTTACAAATTGGTTCATCAACTATGAGTTGGTCAGCTTCAGCTACTGGAACTGCTTTATTCTCATGAGTTGCTACTGTAAATGGTTCTGCTAATGTTAAAGTATATGCAAAATTAAAAGATACTGCAACTGCAGTTGATGTTAAATTTGACGATTTAAGATTAACAAGCTTTACTAAAAAAGAATATGTTTCAAATCAAAATACTGTATCTTCTGCTGTAGGTTCTATACCTGGAGTACAAGTTACCGTTGGTAGTACTTTATTAAGTGTTACTAGAGTTGATGGTTTAGGAGATACTAAAATAGCTGTAGGTTCTAAAGCTGTATTAGTAAATGAATTATCATTAGCTGTTACACAAGGTAATGATGTAAATATATCTAATGCTACTTATACTGTTACTGCTTCTGGTTCTTATTCAAATAATGTATTCGCTACATTATATGTTGATGGAGTTGCTGTTTCTACAAAAACAGTAAGTGGAACAACTGTTACATTTGATAACTTAAGTAAAGTTATTTCTAAAACAGCTGTTAAATTATCTGTTAAAGTTGATTTATCAGATGCTTATACAGATGGAGATTTATCATTAAAACTTACATCTTTAGATGCTGTTGATACTCTTACTTCTGCTGCTATAACTCCAACTGTCCCTAATTCTGCTAACTTAACTGTTGCTGCTGCTATTGGTACACTTTCTTCAAGTGATGCAAATCCAAAAGCTTCATTGTTATTAGCTGGAGCAAAAGATCAAAAATTATTAGCTTTCAGATTAAATGCTGCTAATGATTCTGTTAAATTAAGAGATGTTAAATTTACTGGTACAGGTTTATCTGATTTATCTAACTTCAGAATTTTAACTCCTGGAATTAAATATTTATCTGCTATTTCTAATTCTGGAACTGCAGTTGAATTTACAAACATAGCTGATGCTGATAATTATACAGTAGCTATGGATAAAACTGAAACTTTCTACTTAGTTGCTGATGTTAATACAAATGTTAATACAGTTTCTGATTTAGCTCTTACTTTAGTTAAATCTACTTCAAAAGTTAAATCTAGTAATGGTACATTATCTACTTTCGCAGGTGCTGCTGATGTTGTATCAAATACACATGCAATTGAAGAAAATTTTGCTATTGTAGCAAAAGATACAAATAGTTCAAAAGATTTATCATCTTCTGCATTAAGATTTACTGTTACTGCAAGTGGTAAAAATGGAGTTACTTTATCCGGAGCTACATTTAATAATGTATTATCTGGTTATACTGGAGCTACTATGTTAACTGTATATAAAGATACTGTTTCTGCTGCTAACATTGTTGGTACAGGAGCTGTAGGAAATACATATACTGGAACTGTTTCATTTACTGCTAATAAAACAGTTGATGCGGGATCTACTAATAAATATATTGTAGTAGTAAATGCTACACAAGATGCAAGTGTAAATGGTACACCATCATGGACAATAAGATTAGAAGATTTATCTATCGTTTCAGGAACTTCAGTAGTTCATACTAGTTCTTACAACAATATGGGTGAATTCCCTATTACTGAAACTAAATAATTTTAGTCTTAGTATAAAAAATTATTAAATTAATTTTAAAGAACTCTTTCGAAAGAAAGGGTTCTTTTTTTGTTATAATGATTGTGAATTTAGTTTTTCATTTTAGAAACATGGAAACAATTTATACTAGAGAAGAGTTGGATGAAATTATGTATGAATATACAAGAAACTCTGCAAAAGATTTACAAAATAAGTCTTTGATTTTAATAAAGAATTATCTGATAAAGAGATTATTTATGTATAATATTTATTATAGGGCAAAGTCTATAAAATCACTAAAAGATTCTATAGACCCTTATAAAAATAGTTTTATTAAATTAATAAAAGATTCTTGATTAGAGGTTGAGAAAGAATTCATAGTAATTATATAATTTTGTGAAATAAGTTATATAAAAATATTATAGATTTAATCTAAAAAACTCCCTTTTTCGAGAAATCGATAAGGGAGTTTTTTAATTGCTTTTTTTGGGATTTTTGTATAATGAATTTGTTTAGTTTTTAATTATATAATTATGAAAACAATTAATTGAGAAATATATTATGATGAAAATGAATTTTCTGATATAATTGAAAAAAGTATTATGAAACAAGCAGAAATACTTAAAAAAAATTTAAGAGAAAAAAGAACTAAAAATAATTGAGTAAGAGAAGTAGAATATGTATAGAGTATTTTTTAAAAGTGAAACTTCTGAATATATCTTAAACTATTTTGAAAATTATAGAAAATACTATGAAAACTTATTTGAAGATAGTTGAATATGGACTGAAAATCAAATAATTAAATGATATATTGATGAATCATTAAATAGACATAATGAATTAAAGACTTTAATTATAAATACCTTAAAAGAAGAAAATGTATTATGAAGAAAAGATAATTATTCGATAATTATCAAATGGAGAACAAAATATCTTTTTATAGATTTTGAAGAGGATAATGAGTGAAAAGAAAGATTTGTTGTTAGTATATCTATTAGATAAAAATTATTTATTTAATTTAAAATCCCTTCTCGAAAGAGAAGGGATTTTTTTGTATTGCAATTTTTTTGAAAGATGTATAATGAGGGTAAGATTTAGTTTTTAATTATAAAAGTATGGTACAAGTATTGGATAAAACATCAAAAATAGTATTGTTAAAACTTTCAGTTCAAGAATATAAAAAAATAAATGAGTCTTGAATTTTTGATGATGAAAAAATAGATGATTATGATTTTGTTTTTGATAAACCCATAAAAGCATCTGATTTATTAAAAACTTTTTAATTATGACAAAATCTTGGGAAAAGTATATAAATAAAAATAACTGTAAAGGTGATTTAAAAAGTATCATTGAAGATATAACAAAAAATGATTTATCCTCTTATATAGTTATAAAATTAAAATGATATAATAATTACTATAGAATTAGAAAATAAAAAATAAGAATTGTTTTTATTAAAAAAGATGAATGAAATGAAATAGTTGCAGTAGATACTAGAGGAGATATTTATAAATGAATCTAAAAATTATTTAATAAAATTTTAAAGAACTCTTTCGATAAGATTGTGGTTCTTTTTTGTTTTGCATTTTTTTTTGAAAGATGTATAATGAGAGTAAGATTTAGTTTTTAACTATAAAAGTATGACACCAGTTACAATTGATTTTGATAATACAACTGTTAAATATATATCTCAGAAAAAAATTGATATAAAAACTTATTTAATTAAACTAGTTAAAGAAGATATGTTATTAAGTGAAATTCAAGAAAGTAAAAAATCAGGAATACATACTCTTAGTAGTTTAAATGATTTAGAGAAATAATATGAGAGATATTGATTATACAACAAAATTTAAAAAACAATATAAAAAATTAGAATCTTCTCTTAGGTTAAAAGCAAAAGAAACTATATGTAAGTTATAAAATAATCCTTTTCCTAGAGATTTAGAAGTACATAAGTTATCTGGAAAACTTTATCCATATTATGCTTGTAGTATTGATTATAAGAATAGGTTTGTATTTGAAATACAAGATAACTGAAAGTTATTACTGTTACTTGTTTGAGATCATAGTATTTATGATTAATTTTGATTTAGTATAAAATCCCTTTACGAGAAATCGTGAGGGGTTTTTTCTTGTATTGAAGCTTGAGAGACCAGTCTCAGGAAATATATTAAAAAATTATTTACTTAATTTTAAAGAACTCTTTCGATAAGATTGTGGGTCTTTTTTTGTTTAAAATTTGATGTTGAAAATAAATGGATATTTTTAATTAAAAGTTCAACTTTTTAACTATAAAGAATATGGAACAAACACTTTTAAAACCCATTTGAAAAGGTCAAATAACTATCCCTTGAAGCTGGAGAAAAGCACTATGAATAACAAAAGAAACTTTTGTAAAAGCTACCTTGACAGCAAATTGAGTATTACTTCAAAATGCTTATATGAACTTTGATGATGAAACTCTGGAGGATAATTTTGATGAATCTATTAAAATATCTTTTGATAAAATAACTTCATCTTGAAAATTAGACAATTTATCAAAAATACTTTCTGAAAAATATTAAAAAATGAAAATACTTATAACCAAAACTTTTAATTATTATCTTGATAAATTTAGAATAGATAAAGAAATAATAGTTAAAGAGTATATAAAGATTAAAAATTCTAAAGAATATCTAAAATTAGGAACTTATAAAGATTTTATAATCTGTAAATGATATATACTCTAAAAAAAGACTTATAACACTTCTAGAAAAAGATAATTATATAATACCAATATTAATAGTTAAAAAAGAAACTAAAACTTGATACAATATAAGAAAAGAAACTATCTTAGATACTTTTGAAATAAATTTTATAAAAGTAATAAATGATTTAGAAAAATGACAAGTTTTAGAAATAATTGAGATATAAAAAAATACTAAAAATCCTACAAGTAAAAAATATATAAACACATAAAACTATATATGAACTTAAAAAATCCAGTAATTTACTGGATTTTTTGTTATATTCCTACTATGTAATATGAGTATTCTACATAGAGAACCTAAAATTTTGAGTTCTAAAGCTCTATTAAATATTTTATGATATAAGTTTCGCGAGAAGAAAAATAACCTTTGTATTTTTAATATTTTTTGAGTTTATTGCATTTTTATATCATCTAAATTTAAAAGCTAAATATTTTTTATATTCATTTCACACTCAAGTTTCAAGCCATTTATATATGTTGGTGTGTCTCATTATATGAAGGCTGGTCACTCTCGAGAGAGAGTCGTGTTTTTTATAAAATTACTTACTTTTTTGCAATATTATAAATTATATGTTAAAATCAGGTATATTTTATAAATTAAAGACCAATATATGGCAAAAACAATTGAATCTCAAGAAATTTGAGAATTTAAAAATCCTGAAGAACTCGCAATGGCTTTAGAAAAGAATAGTAATAATAAACTTGCTGAAAGAGTAAGAGGAATATCTGGAGCTGTGAAAGATAATTCTATTGATTTAAGAAAAAAACTTCAAGATGAATTAACCGATCAAGAGCAAATAGAAATCAGAAAAACTCTTAAATGAAGCTGAGTTGGTACAGTATTTACCAAATGAATGACTCCTGAAGAAATTCAAGATAATATTTGAAGAGAAGCTATAGCTGGAGTTGTTTGAGCTGAGGGGGCTAGTATTATTTCGAAATGAGAATGATATATGAAAAGTTTGAGTGATGCTTGGGAAACAGCTGGAAATCTTTTCAATGAATGAAAATATATGGCAGCTCTTTGAGTATTTTTAAAATGACTTTTTTGAAGTTTTGATCTCAAAACATGGAATAAAAAAGATGAAAAGAAAGAGGAAGGAAAAGATTGAGAAGGGAAAGTAGAAGTAGCACCAATAGATAAAATATCATTACCAATGAAAATGATAGTCACTTATTCTTATAAATGAACGAAAGAAAATCAAGAAAAAATTATCAATATTTCACAAACAGATAATTTTAAAAAATTATCTTTAAAAGAAATTAATAATATATCACAAAATGAAAATTTATTAAAAGATTGGGTAAAACAAACATATCCAAATGGATGAGTAGACTTAAAAAATATTAAAGATTTATTCCAATTATTTTCAAGTTCTGGAAATGCATATAAAACACTCAGTACTATACATAAAAATTGATTTGATGAAAATAAAAAAATTATAGAGTTATTAACTCCGTCTAAAGAAAATAAAGATATGTATATATATGAAAAATTTTCAAACTTAGATGCATTTTCTTTTGTAGATTGAGGTATTGGAGAATTTATAAAACTCGATCAAGATTGAATACAGAAATGAGAATTTATATCAAATGGAATAAATGGAAATATACTCACATTTATTTTAGCAAATCAATTTAAATTATGAGATAATGTTGATACATTATTAATGGATAAAACTTGATCAATCAATAAAAATGAAAATGAAAAAATTAGAGAGATAGTAGATTTTTGAAATAAAATAAACACTTTATTAAAAACAAATCCACAAATAAATCTTGGTTCGAAAATAGATTTAACAGGTTCTTTAGATTTAAAAGATATTACAAAATTATATATAATGCTTTGAGCAGAAAGTGATTTTAATAACATGAATGAATTTCAACAATCATTTTTATATTTTGTTATACCTGGACTTTTATGAGAAAAATGAAGTCGGGGAAATATAGAAGAAGGTTGATATACTGCTAAATTATGAATAAAAATTAAAGATGCTACTTTACATCAAGCAAATAGTCTTCCTGAATGAGTGAATAGATTTTTTTCTCATGTTTGAAATAAAATCATAGAATATTCTATTGAATTTTTAAAAAGTGTATGACTCAAAGTTACTTGAGGTGCAGGTGAAATTATCAAAGAATATCCTTGGCTCGTCCCTGTAATGATATCTCTTGTTTTAATATATCCTTTTACTGAAAGAAAAACGATTTTATGAGCATTATTAAAAAAGAAATGAATAAAAAAATAATATTTAACACCTTCTTATGACACCACCAATAACTACACCAGAATCATTAAAATCAATTGATTCTTTAAAAGACAAACATCAAAAATTAACTCCTCAAATACTGGAAGAGTTAAAAACATTATTACAAAAAAAGTATGGCATAGATACGAATAAAGAAATTTTTAATATTACTAATGAAGAATTAGAACAATTAAAAAAAGAACTTGATTCTCAAATTGATCCAAAAAAAACCGTTGAAAGATTTCTCTATGATGAATATTTAGAAACTCAAATTGAAACCAAATGAATCTGAGCAGTTTCAATAGAAACAGCAACTTCTTGAATAGAATCAAGCAGGCTCAATGACATGAAAACAGAATTTGAAAAAGCAATAAATCCTATTTTAGATACATATGATTTTT
>JAVHSE010000047.1:0-2609 GCA_036172015.1 Patescibacteria group bacterium
ATTCATTTTTGCACTGACTTTTGCCAGATTATACACTCAAAGAGTATTAATTTGATAGTTGAGTAATTTTCCAATATCTTCCGCATCATCAACGGCTGTATAAGCAGCACCATTCAAAATAATATCAGGATTCACTTTAGATACAACTTTTTGAATATTTTCAATATTGGTAATATCAAGACTGTGTCTATCACAAGCAATGATTTCAAAATCTTGAGAGCAATATTTTATAAAATCATGAGCGAGCATTCCGTTCGCACCAGTAAGAAGGATTTTTTTCATATGTTTCAATATTATTCCTTCCATTCGTAGGAAGGGAAGGCTAGGATGGGTTATTTATATAATTCGCTATGAGTTCAAACTTTTAAAAATTCAACTATTTCATAAGTATTATTTGAGAGTTCTCTAAAAATTATTCTATAATCTCAAGTTACATTAATGCTTCTGAGTCGAAGAAAATCTCATTTTAATGCATGATTATTAAGACTTTTATCATAATAATTTTCACTAAATAAAATCAAAGTTTCTTTCACTTTGATTTTTAATTTTTCAGATAATTTTAAGTAACTTTTATCAAAAGTTTTATGTTTTCTAATAATCATAATTTAGTTTAAACTTAAAATTAAGTCTTCAACATTATTATAAACTCAAGAAATATTTTTAGGATTATTTATTTCTCAAGTTTTTATATATTCTCTTAATGTCATATCTTCAGGTGTTTTTATAATTCTTTTTTTCGTTCCAACGAGTCCATCGAGAGTTCTTTGATCAAGTTCAATAATGATCTTTTCAGGATTTTTAATACTTTTTCATAGTATTTTAAAGTCTTTTTTTGATAGTATGATTGCCATATTTTTAGAGTTAATAAACTAAGTTAATTTTATTATAATTACTTTTTATTTTTTACAAATAAAAATAATCCTAAAAAGGATTAATAGCATCAAATTGTCAAAAACTTGGATGTTTTTGATCTTTGTCAGAAATGATAAATTTCGAACTATCAAAATATTCGTCCCAATTTATATTGAGTTCTAAAGAATTATAAGCTATTCCTCTATCTCAGGCAGGATTATAAAAATCATCACATTTGTATACAAATTCTGTATTGTCTTCCAATGTCAGAAAACCATGGGCAAATCCTTGCGGAATAAAGAATTGTTTTTTATTTTCTGCTGATAATACTATTCCAAACCATTTCCTATAAGTGGGAGAATTTTTTCTTAAGTCAACGGCAACATCATACACACTTCCAGCCGTAACTCTTACGAGTTTGCTTTGTGTATTTACTGTTTGAAAATGAAGTCATCTCAAAACTCATGCTTTTGATTTTGAATGATTATCTTGTACGAAATGAATATCTATTCCAGCAGTCGCAAATTCTTTTTCACTATAACTTTCCATAAAAAAACCTCTTTCATCTCAGAAAACTTCAGGTTCAATAATAGTGAGTCAGTCAATCGGAGTTTTTATAAATCGAAACATAAATATTTGTTAACAATTATTCCTTCCATTCGTATGAAGGGAAGGTTAAGAAGGGTTATTTCAACAATTTTAATAAATATTTTCCATAATTACTTTTGAGTAATGGTTTTGCGAGATTTTCGAGGTCTTCTCTTGAAATCCATGTATTGGCAAAAGCTATTTCTTCCACACATCCTATTTTTAAATCTTGTCTTTTTTCAATAATTTGGATGAAGTTCGAAGCATCGAGCATACTTTCATGAGTTCCAGTATCTAGCCAAGCAAATCATCTATTCATAATTTCAACATGAAGACTATCAGATTGCAAGTATACTTCATTTACCGTAGTAATCTCGAGTTCTCATCTTTCAGATGGTTTGATTGTCTTTGCTATTTGTATAACATCATTGGTGTAAAAATAGAGTCCTACTACTGCGAAATTTGATTTTGGATTTTTAGGTTTTTCCTCAATAGAAAGAGCTTTTTTATTTGCATTAAATTCTACGACTCCATATCTTTCTGGATCAGCCACTTCGTACCCAAATACGACTGATTTTTTCTCAGTTTTTATGGTTTGAACAGCATTTTTCAGAAGTGATGAAAGTCATTGTCAATAAAAGAGATTATCTCATAGTATGAGACAAACATCGTCCGAACCAATAAATTTTTCTCCAATAATAAAAGCTTGAGCCAGTCAATCTGGACTTGGTTGAATTTCATATACTAAATGTATTCACCATTTTTTACCATCTCACAAAAGTCTTTTAAATCATGGTTGGTCTTCTGGTGTCGTAATAATCAAAATATCTTTTATTCCAGCCATCATCAGCACTGATAAAGGATAATAAATCATCGGTTTATCATAAATTGGCATCAATTGTTTTGAAATTCCCATAGTAATAGGGTAGAGTCTAGTTCCGCTTCCTCCAGCGAGTATCATTCATTTCATAATTATTTACTTAAATAATATTTTATAGTTTTTACAATTCCATTTTCAAATCTTATTTTTGGTTCCCAAGAGAGTTCTTCTCTGATTTTCGTTGCATCAATAGCATATCTCACATCATGACCTTTTCTATCTTCTACAAACGTGATATATTCTTCACCTTTTCCCATTTCTTGTAAAATAAGTTTGGTGATTTCTAGAT
>JAVHSE010000048.1:0-2531 GCA_036172015.1 Patescibacteria group bacterium
AAATTAAATTCAGCCATCAATAATCAGTTTTATTTATTTTACTAAATACCATTTTACGAATTCTAAAATACCCCAATCTAGCTACTTTATCTAATCTTAAATCAATATATTTTTTTAATATTAAAATCAGTAGAAGTTCTTTAAAAGATAATAGGTTTTTATCTTTCCCCAATTTATAAAAAAACTTAAATTGATTAAAATAGCTTTCATCATTAAGGATATAATCCTTATATATTCGTAATAATAATATTCTCAATTGCATCCTAATATCATCATTATCAATAGTATATGATTTAAAAGAAGCATACTTTTCGATAAATTGATAAAATGAATTTATAAATATATTCTTAAAATTTATATCTTGATTTCTATCCGAATAATTTAAGCTTACTCTATAAAAACAATCCGGTTTAGAGGCTACATCAAATTTAAATCTAAAATTTTGAGCTAAGGCCCTACAATGTATATCAGGATCTTCAAGTCTTGCAAATTGCTCATCAAAACCATTTATTTTTTTTAAAATTTCAATTCGCCAAAGGGGACAAGTCACGGAAAAAGGTATTTGATACCTAAGAGTCATTTTTAAATATTCTATTTGGTTATCAATATCAGTAGGATAATAATTACAAATCTTTCCTGCATTTTTTCCATCTAAAAATGCCATATTAAAAACCCAAATATCAAAATTGGGATGATTATTTACAGTGTCAATTCGGACTTGTAAACAATTTTTATCCAAGATATCATCCGAATCTAAAAAAATCACAAATATACCATCAGCTTTTTCAATGCCAATATTTCTACAAGATGCTGACCCTTTTAATTTATCTGCTGTTCTTTTGAAGAGTCTAAAACGATTGTCTTTATCTAAATAGTTTTTTATAATCCCGATTGAATTATCAGTAGAACCATCATCAATAATGATACATTCCCAATTTATGTAAGTTTGATCTAAAACCGAATTTAAAGTTTCATATATTACAAGCTCTCTGTTAAAAATTGGGATAATTATTGATACTTTTTGTGGCATGAATTATTTAGTTTTATTAAAAGCATATAACATTCCTGAATTGGTTTCTAAGTTTCTTGAAATAATTTGAAAACCATTTTCGAGCAATATGTTTTCTAATGATTGAGCTCCTTTATCATGCCATTCAATCATAAATAGTTTTACATCATTTAATAAATTTAATTCATTAAGTCTATTAATAATTTCATACTCACCTCCTTCACAATCAATCTTTAATATGATATTTGGATTCAAGTGATTATTTCTAATCAATTCAAATTCTTCACCTATATCTCTAATTTTAACAATAACTTCTTCTTTTTCATTTTCAGCTAACTTATTAATTACGTAACTATTATCCTTTCTTATACCCGAATTTCCTTTAAAATTTGGGTTAAAATAAAACATCTCGTTTTTATTAGAACATCCCAATCCAATATTCTTAGCAGTTATTTTTTCAATATTGTTCAACCCGATATTTATACAAGCAATTTTATAAGTATATGGCACTGGCTCATAGGCATAAATATGTTTTACGTTATTTATAGCTGAAAAAAAGATTGAAGAAACCCCAATATTTAATCCGATATCAATCAAAATAACCTCATCCGAAATTAGGAAATTATAATCCTTATCTATAAACACCTCGGATAATATAAAAATATCTTCAACGCTTTCAACCTGAAATTTGAAATTTTCTAAACTTACAATTATATTGTTTTGATTTTCTCCTGCAACGTGAAAGTTTAAATTATAAGCTTCTATCTTCTTAATATATATATAAGAATTATAAAATAAACGAATATTAGATTCCCGTTTTAAATTATATTTACTTAAATCATCGTAGATATTATGTTCTACTTTTTTGACGTTTTCAACAGAATAGCCTAGTTTTTTAAATACAGTTTTAAATGTTTTTTTCATTATAAATATTTAACAATGATAGTAGGTATGGTATGAGATTTGACCTTTTTTATTAAGCCTTCGTCTATATTAGTCGCTTTGTTTGATATCACAAAACTATTATATTTTTCAATCCAAAAATGAATATTTTCATCTTGATCGTAGATATAAATTGTAAAATCATATTTACCGGGTTTTAAATTTGGATTAACTATTGATAAATTTAACTTTGAAATTCCATTATCAAACTTTATTTTATCTCTAGGATTTGAAATATGATGTACAATAAATTGTTCCTTATCGTTTAATATGGCAAAATCAAAGTAAAATTCTTTATACTTAGAATGAATATCAGAATTTAATGACAACTCAATTGAAATCTCAATTTTACTGTAATCGTCATTAAGATTTAGACAAAAATCATCAAGACTAATAATATGAGTTTCCTTTATTTTTTGTGGTATTTTATCATTTTCTAGATATACTTTAATAACTTCATTTACCTCTCCTTTATTAGTAATTTCTCCATTACACAATAAGATAACTCTACTACATAAACTCTCAATAGCAACCATATCATGACTCACAAACAACACCGTTCTGCCATCTTTGTTTGAAA
>JAVHSE010000049.1:0-6534 GCA_036172015.1 Patescibacteria group bacterium
TTAACTTTCAAAAAATTTATTTTTCTTTTCTATCCAAAAATTTTCTTGTCTACAAATTTTACTCATATCTTCTGGATTTTTTAAAATTGGTTTCAGAGCTTCTTCCATAAAAATAGTATTTTGACTTCATTTGAAAAGTATGAGATGTTTTTTATCTGAGTTTGAAATAAAATCTTTTAAGTATTCTCATAAGATTTGAGAATTTTTAAAATATTTTGCTTTTTCTACCATCGGTAAAAAATATTTTTCCATACTTTTTCAAACTACAAAAATATTTTCAGTTCTATCTTTTAGATAATGAGCCAGATTTTCATGCTCTACTTTGGTATAATCTCAAAGCTCTCTCATCTCTCAAAGGCATAAAATCACTTCATATTCTGGAAATATTTTTTTACTTACTTTTCAAAAATTATCAATTACTTTTTTCATGCTTTCTGGGGCAGCATTGTAGGAACTATCAATTAATATGGAATCATGTATTCATTCTAATAAACCAAATCTCGAATACTGTAAAGTGAAATATATGTTTATTTTTTCTACTCAGACTACAAAGTATGATTTACGATAATATTTTTGAAATAAAAAGTCCAAAATATGAAATCAAATCGAAATATATCAAACATTTTCTTCTCATATCAAATTTGAAGTAATATTTACTCTAAAGTCCACTCTCTTATTCTTTCAGATTAATTCACCTGGTATGTTTTTTGTATGTTTACAATAAAAATCAAAGGTTGATTTTATAGTATTATTTTCGTATTTTAAATCATAATTGAGTCATAAAAGGTCTATTTTTTCATCGATAAGAGTATTATTTGTCGTGTAATAAAATGTATTTCAAAGTATTTCTTTTTCATATATTGAGGCATATTCATCATCAAAATTGAGAAAAGAAATTTTTTTTGATTGCTGTAAAAGTTTATATTTTTCTTTTGCTGTATTTTCCTGATTTCAAAATTGTAATGCATGAACTCTATCAATTTTTGTAATAATTCATATATCAGGCTTTACTATGGAAAGCAAAAAATCCATTTCTCAAATATGGTCTATTCCATACTCAAGAACTATTATATCATAGAGTTTTTTTCAATAAAAACTTATTTGTATTGCTTTTATGATTGTTTTTATAATAGACATGATATTTGGTTCATAATCAGAAATTCCAAGTATAGAAAGACTCATTCCAAGTTCTCCATTAAAATTCTTATTTGAAGTATAAATAATTTTGTCTTTGAGGTTTTTTTGTAATATTTCACTCACTATCATTCTACAACTTGTTTTTCCTATACTTCCAGTAATTCAAATGACAAATGGATTACATTTATTTATATAATTTCTTGCTAAAAATCAAAAAAATTGGAAATATATATTCAGAAGGGTTTGTTTCATATTTTATGAATAAAGATATAGTATACTAAATATACTTATTTTTATTTTTTTTCAAAAAGAAAAAACCTCACTTCTGCGAAGTGAGGTTTTTACAAAATGTGATACAAAATCAAGTCGGATACGAAACAATTTTTGCCGGAGATGGTAAGAGTTGTTTCAAAATTTTTGCTGTAGATTCACAGCCCGTCAGAATCATCTTCCGATCTCCATCGATAAATGGAGCCCCTCCGTTTTGGAGGAAATCAACCTCTACATGACGGAGACTTCGTTTCCGACAAAATTCACTAAATACTTTTCTTACTGAGAACTTGCTTTTGGAATCAATTTTGAATCCATAGACAAATACCTTTGAGGCTGTCATGTGAACAGCATTATACTCAGAAATTGAACACATTTGGTTTTCTCCTTTTTTTGTTTGTCAAAATTGACTCAGAATTTTTACTTATTTTAATCAATTTGTCAAGTTTTATTTTATTTTTTATTTTATTTTTTATTTTATTCTCTTAGGGTATATTTATTATATGTAAATAAATATAAAAAAATGAAAAATCTTTATATGGTAGATCTTTGAGTTGATAAAAGTAAACAAAATTCATATATATCAAATACTTTGATTTCATATATACAAAATGCACTCAATCATCATCAAAAAACGATTTTATATATCAATAAAAGAGGAGCTTATGATTTATTTATTTGCTCGGATTGTAGTTATCTTAAAAAATGTCCTAGATGTGATATAGCTCTGAGTGTTCATAAAAATCCTGAAATACTTATGTGTCATCATTGCTCATATAGTGAAAATATTTCTTTGCATTGTGATACATGTAATGGAAGCAATCTTAAAAAAATATGAGTAGGAACCGAACAAATTGAAGAAAGTATAGCAAAAATATTTCCAAATACCACTATATTTCGACTTGATAGTGATAATGTAGCCAATCTTACTCTCAAAAAAGAAGCTCTCCAAAATATACAAAAAGCTCAAATAATTATTGGAACAAAAATGATAACAACTGGATTTGATTTGAAAGATATTGAAATAATAGGAGTTATTTTAATAGAACAAGAATTACAAATACCAAAATACGATACCGAAGAGAAAATGTATTCCAATATCAAACAATTAATCGGAAGATGAGGAAGATTATGACAAGAAACAAATATTATCATTCAAACGATGGTTCCAAATAATGAAATGATAACAAATATTATGCAACTGAATTACAAAGATTTTTTTAAAAAAACTTTACAAGAAAGAAAACTTTTTGGGTATCCACCATTTTTAGAGTTGGTAACTCTTCGATATAAAAATATCAATAAATTCAATGCCGAAAGTTTCATAAAAGATCTCAAAAATAGACTCGATAGTTATAATATTTGAGAAAAATTTGAAATCATTTGAGTAGAAAAAAGTATAAAAAGAGATAATCAATATTTTGCAAAAATTATCATAAAATGACTGAATATAAGAGATTTTTTGCAAAATATAAAAACAGATATATTGAAAAATAAAAATCTCGTGGTTATTTTTCAATAAAAAGTTTTTAACAAAAAAATATTAATATTTTTGCAGATCGTTTTTATTTTTATATACTGAAGTTCAATTATAATTAATATCAAAAATATGAAATTTCAAATCAAAACTACGACTTTGAAAAATGCTCTTGATATAGTAAATCATGCGACTGCGAGTATTTCTACGACTCCGATATTAGAAAATATTCTCATAAAAGTGAATTATGCAAATATAGTTTTCACATCAAATAATTTAGAAATGGCTATAGAGTATATTGTTTCACAAGATATAACGATAGATTTAGAATGATCTTTTTGTGTTCCATCAAAAATTTTTACTAATTATATTAATCTTTTAGAAGATGATATCGTTCATATAGAGCTTTTACATGATAATTCCATTGAAATAGCAACGGCTTCATCTCATATCAAAATTAAATGAAATATTGCTGCTGATTTTCCTTTGATTCCAGTCGTAAAAGAATCAATTTCATTTCATTTTAAATCAGAACTCCTCAAAAAAGCTATTGAAAAAACACTTTTCTCATCAGCAAATGGAAATATTAGACCAACATTAGCTTGAATATATGTAAATATAGATCAAAATATAGCAAAATTTGCTACGACTGATAGCTTTCGATTGAGTGAATTCAAAGTTGATTTAGATGAAACTGTTACGGAAATTTTTTCTCAAATTATTCCAAACAAAACTGCTTTTGAACTCAGAAGTATTTTGCAAGATAAAAGAGTAATTAAAATTATTCCATGAGAAAATCAAATTGTTTTTGTTTTAGAAAATACGAAATTTTATTCAAGACTGATGAATGGAAAATTTCCAGAATACGAATGATTTTTTCCAACTCTTTATAATACCAAAGCTATTATCAATAAATTTGATCTTATACAAGGACTTAAAAAAATTAATTTACTCAGTAAAGAAAATAATTATTCTATTAAGATGAGTTTTTCAAGTGAAACAGGAATTTTGATAGAAACTTCTCAAACTCAAATGTGAGAAGCTCAAATAAATCTCGTTTGATCAATTGAATGAGAAGAAGCTATTGTTTGACTCAATAGTGAATATTTACTCGAAGTTTTGTGAGTAATTGATGCCAATCATATATCTATTAGTTTTGAATCTCCTTTATCTCCTATTTTAATTACGGGAATATCAGAAGATAATAAAAAAGATGGATTTAAACATATTATTATGCCACTAAAGATATAACATAAAAAGAAAGTATAAAAAAAGATGTTTTGTACATCTTTTTTTTGTATTTCAAATAAAGTTATGATACAATAATGAAAAGTAATTAATATTTATCTTAAAAAATATATGAAAATGCTTGAAAATATATGAATTTTTTTCACAAAAAATAAAAAAAATATAGCCTACACTCTCTTTTTTCTTATACTTTTCTTTTTTTTCAATGATTTTGCTTTTGCTGATAGTCCGACTCAAGCTATTCCTACTGAACCACCAAAACAACCAAATTGGGTGATTGATTTAGTACAGTGAGTTTTACTTATTGCAAGTTCTCTTATATGAGTTGTAAGTATGCTTATATGACTTTTTCTTCGTCCAGAGTGGACGAGTGGAAGTGTAATATGACTTGATACACAACTCAAAACTATTTGGATAATGATTTCAAATGTAGTTTATTTTGTATTTGCATGAATATTTATTACGATTGCTTTTATGAATATCGTTTGATGATGAGATAGTTATCAATTAAAAACAGCCATTCCAAAATTTATTATTTGAGTTTTAATTGTTCCTTTTTCTTGGTTTTTTGTTCAGTTTATACTTTCTCTTTCCAGTATACTTACCGTGGCTGTTCTCAGTCTTCCATTTGATACATTTCCTCAAATCAGCACAAAAACAATAGAATTATGTAAAGATAATGCATATAAGTATGATATAAATGCATCAGGTTCAACAAATTTTATTAGTTGTAAAAACGGGACATCTACACCTATTACGATTGATAATTTTTTAAAAAACAAAGATAATGGATGATTGTATCAAATCATGATGATTTATACTTATTGAGTCATGAGAATACATGAAAAATGATTATTTACTCAAAAAGAAGTGAGTAAGGTTACATGAATTAAAACTTTATTTTCACTTTGACTCAAATGAGTTTTTGATGTTTTATTTCTTATAGTGTATTGAATTTTAATGATTGCATTATTTCTTGCATTTATGACGAGATGATTTGCACTTTGGTTTTATGCAATGTTTTCACCAATATTTTGACTTCTCTATTATTTATGAAAATGATGAAAAGAGTGATTAGGAAATGGAGCTTCTAAAAATTTTAATCTCCATGAATTTATAGCCCTTGCTTTTGTTCCTGTCTATGTTGCGGCAGCATTAGCATTTTGATTATTATTTTTATTCACAGCTTGAGAATGATTTTCTAAAACGACATGATCTCCTCCACCTTTAGTAAACTTTAAAGGTGATGTATTTACAGTACAGTGATGAAGTATTGATTTATGACCAGTTGTAAGTGAGAAAGTTGCAAAAATAGGTGCTCCTTCACAACAGGAATTATTTGCTTGATTTGACTGATCAGTATGAGCTATGGTACTTGAACTTCTTTGACTTGCTGTTATGTGGATGGCTGTTATGACAGCACTTCACTCATCTACTATTACAGCAAGTGTAACCGATCCAATACAGCAATTTGGAAATAGTATATGAGAACTAATTAAAAAAGCTCCAACCTATGCACCAATTCTTCCTGGAGGAATGAGTGCTCAGGGATTACAACAAATTTGAGGACAAGCTAATACTTATTTTCAAAATAAATCAAGTGATAATGCTAGAAGTTTTATGAAAGAGCATGGTTTATTTCAAAGTACTGATAATGATAAAAGTAATAAATCCGATACATTAGCAAGGAATATACAAAATAGTAATAATACTCAAGATTGGAAAAATTGAATGGATCATGCAAGAACATATAAAGATTATAATGATGCTAAAGAAGATCCAAAATTTAAAGAATTAATAATCGCAATATGAAATAAAGTTGCCATAAAACCTGAAGATATTAAACTTAATAATTTAAAGGATTTTGAAGATACTATGAAGTTAATTAGATCAAAAGATATAAAGCAGGTTTTAGGTATACAAGGTATTAATAATTTTTGAACTGAATTTTTTAAATGAAATACGATTTCAAGTACATCAAATCCAATAGATTCTACGCAACAGGTTATCACTGAATTACCTGAAGTTGCAAAAAAAGTACATGTAGATAGTAAAAAAATTTGAAAAGTATGAATAGAATTTCAAGCTGATAATGATTTAATTATTTCAGTTTCTGATACAAATGCAAAAAAGATTACTTTATCTGGAGATGATTTCAAAAAAATAACTGATAATGATAAAAAATTATTAAAAGATTTATTAAAACAATCTTGAGTTAATGATCGTGGAGATATTGAAAATATTTTAAAGAAAATATTTTGAAATAGTAATGATTATAAATCAATACTCGATGAATTACTCAAACCATAAAAAGCGAAGCTTTTTATGGAAAACATCCAAACACTTCGTGTTTGGAGATTTTTGTTATTTTACCTCAACATTATCTAAAATAATTTTAATTA
>JAVHSE010000049.1:6634-11300 GCA_036172015.1 Patescibacteria group bacterium
GTGTTTGGAGATTTTTGTTATTTTACCTCAACATTATCTAAAATAATTTTAATTAAACTATCAACTTCTATTTCTTCTGCTAATGCTTCATAGTTCAATATAAGCCTATGTCTTAAAACTGGATAAGCCATTTCTTTTATATCTTCTGGTATGACAAAATCTCTTCCATTCAAAAAAGCAAGTGTTTTTGCTGTTTTTAAAAGTGCAAGTGATGCTCTTGGAGAAACCGGATAAGAAATATATTGAGATATTTTTGTATTTTTCATTCTCGTATAAAAAACTAAATTTTTAATATATACTAAAATATTTTCATCTACATAAATATTTTCTACTTTTTCTTGAATAATAAAAATATCACTTTTCTTAAAAATTTTTTCTATATTTGTATTTTCAATATTTTTAATATTTCTTAATATTTCTAATTCTTCTTCTTCAGATGGATAATCAACTACTGTTTTGAGCAAAAATCTATCGAGTTGTGCTTCTGGAAGTTGAAAGGTTCATTCTTGTTCAATAGGATTTTGAGTCGCTAAAACGATAAACGGTAAATCAAGAGGAAAGGTAGTATCTCAAATGCTGACTTGTTTTTCAGACATAGCTTCTAAAAGAGCTGATTGAACTTTACTAGGAGCTCTATTTATTTCATCTGCGAGTAAAAAGTTTGAAAATATTGGTCCATGTTTGATATAAAAATCATTTTTTGCTGGATTATATACATTATTTCCTATTAAATCACTCGGAAGTAAATCTGGAGTAAACTGAATTCTTTTAAAATCTAAATCTAAAGTCTTTGCTAAACTATCAACGGTTAAAGTTTTAGCTAAACCTGGAGCTCATTCAATAAGTATATGTCCACGAGAAAACAAAGCAATCAGTAAATCTCTGACTAAAATCTTTTGCCCAATAACTTTTTTTCAAATTTCTCAATAGAGTTGTTCTATATTTGAAGGTATGTTTTCTATTGTATTTTTTTTCTCTTTCATAATAGTAATTACTAACTAAATAATTATGACTTATTATAATAAAATAAAAAAAAATTCAATGAAGAAATTTTTTATATATTTTTAATCATCTCTCAATTACTTAAAATAAACATATATTTTATTTTGTGTTTTCTACAAAAATTAATTCATTTCTCTTTTCACATAGCTATAACTGCTGTAGCAAGAGCATCTGACATATATCCAGCATTATCTATGATAGTGACAGAAACTAATTCGTTTTCTACTTTTTTTGAATAAGGATTCCTGATATGATGATATTTTTTCCCAGAAATTTCCCAATTTCTTAAATAAGTTCCAGAAGTAGAAATACTCGCATTTGAGATTTCTATTTCATCAATTGGTTCATCTTTTCAAAATGGGGAAGTGATACCTATTTTCCATTTTTTTTCTTGCAGATTCAATCAGCTCGCATATATATCTCAGCCCATATTCACGAGATTATTTTTATATCATTTTGAAACAAGAAATCTACTTATTTTCTCTGATAAATATCATTTTGCTATACTTCAAAAATCTATATTCATATTGGTTCATATCTCTAGAAGACTTCAATAATTTTTTACTTTATTAAAATGAAGATCTTCATTTCATGGTAATGCTTCAAATGTATTTTCTAAAAAACTATGAGTATATCCAATTTTTCTCACATCAATAAGAGGATTAAAATATCCTTGTGTAAATATATAAACTTCTCTTGATTTATATATAAGAGATAAAAATTCTTCACTTACTTCTTGTTTTTTTTCTTTATTTAACATACTCAAAATCGAGTCATCTTTAAATCTCGAAAACTCTTGCTCAAAGGCAAGAGTTTTCTTATAACATATATTAATGATTTTATTGAGCTCATTGTTATTTTCACATATTATACTCAAAGAACAAATGGTACCTAAAGCTTTATAAGTATATTCAAATTTTTTCATATTATGCAAATTCTTCTGTATAAATATGAATAAATCATTTTTCACTCAGTACTTTTTTGGTTGATTCAACAACTCCAGGATTTCCACAAATATAGAACTCAGTATGATTTTCAAAATCTTCTTCACTGACATCAATTCTTCAAAAATGGCAAAATTCGACTTGTTCTTTTGAAAGACATGTTTTTATGTGTAAATTTGGAATATGGGTGAGTTCGTTGGTATAAAAAAGATCTCAAAAAGTAGCAACTCAAAAATATAATTTTTTATTTATATCATCAGGAGTATGCAATAGCATTGAATAAATTGGAGATAATCCAGTTCATGTAGCAATAAATACTTTTGGATTTTGAGTATTTTGTAATTGAAAATTTCCAGAAATTCAAGTATATAAAAGTATATCTCAAACTTTTATGTGTGGAAAAAGCATTCCAGCTCTTCCATTTGGTTTCAGTTTTATCAGAAAAGTAAAAATATTTCCATTTTTATTTGCAATTGAATAACTTCTATTAAATTTTCATAAATTATCACAAAATGCAAAAGTCATAAATTGTCCACTGATATATGAAAGATCTTTTTTGATATCAACTTGTAATTCAATGACATTTTCATTGAGATATTTTATACTGACAATTTCACTTTCAAAAGTTTCTATTTCTCACTCTAAGAGTATAAAATCACTTTTTCATACTCCACAAACAGGGCAAACCCAATTATCTGGAATATCTTCAAATTTTGTTCCAGGAAGTATTCCACTGTCTGGATCTCAAATATTTTCATCATAAATATATCAGCAAGGTATACAATACCATTTTGGTCCAGTAGAAAAATCTATGAGAGTATTTTTTGTTTTTTTATAAGCATATATATAAGCTCATAACCATAATCAAAATGCAAGTAAAGGTCATATATCTCACTTGATCAAAAACATATGAATCACAACAAACAGAAACATAGAATATGAAAGTCTTTGAAGTATTTTCCAATATTTTCATAAAATATGAGTAAAAAATCCATTTGAAGTAAAAAGAAGAGGAAGTGATACTAATAAAGCAAGCATTCACCGAAATTTATAAAATTTATATTTCCGATTGTATTCATCGAAAAAAAATGCATATATATTTTCATAATTATTGATTTTTATAAAACCAAGAGTATGAGCGATACCAAATATTCAAACTAAAATAGCCAGTTCTCTTCTAAATTTTGATACGAATTGAAATATTTTACACTTTGGAAATATATCTCGTAATGGTCGTATAAACATAACGATTAAGAGTAAAATCCAAGAATAATTTCAAAACTCTTTATAAGTGTCAAATGGATAGACCCAAACTATGATACTCGTAAGAGAAAAAAGAAGAATAAATATTTTTATGTGTTTTATATATGGAGATAGTTTTTGAATATATTTTTCAACTATTTCAGCGAACTGTAAAAAGAAAGAAGACATAAGAGAAAAAATAAAAAATTATATTAACTTGCTTTTGTAGTAGTATCAACTTTTGGTTTTTGTATGACTGGAGCTTGTGCAACTGGTTTTTTAGGAGCTGGAATTACAGCTGGAGCTTGTACAATCGGAGTTGATACGACTGGTTTTTGAGTTTGAGGGATTATAGGTTTTTTTGGAGTAGTTGCAACTATTTTAGTTGTATTTGTTTTTGCTTTTGTTGCAACACGAATAGGAGTCTGTTTTGGTTTGATTGCAATACTCTGTTGAGGAGGAAGAGCATTTTTATTTAAATAATCAATTGCTTCATTGTATGAGAGAAATGATTGTTTCGCAAATAATCCATCAGCTTTTTGAATTTCAACTTTACCATTATTTTCAATAATACTATAATTTTTACCATTGAGTGCTTTATAAGTAGAAGTTTTTATAGCAAGTGATGGAGTGATTTTTGATGCTAAAATAGTATTGAAATCTTTTAATATTTTGATTTTTTTTGCAAAATTATCAACCATATTAGAATCAAGTGTTTTTGCTTGTAAGAGCATAGTTTGAACAATCATTTTTTTACTTTTTATTATGATTGCTTTTAATTTTGTATTTTTTTCTTGTTGTGTTTTATTTTTGAAAAGAGTATCAATACGATTGGAAAAAATATTTTTATCTTGAGTACTTAATGTTTTATAGAGAGATACTTCTTTTTGTCCTCTATTGATACCAGATTGTGTTTGAGAAAGAGTATCGATTCATATTTTATTTATCACTGTTGATCATGAATTTGATATTTCGCTTTCAGTTTGAATAATATTTTCATTTTTTGGAGCAATAATAATTATTTCTTCAGGAATATTATCTACAGGATTTTCATTACTCACAGACGATATATTTGTTTCCATAGCTTGTGAGAGTGCATTATCAATAGCATCTTTTATTGCTTTTGAAGTTCATGAAGCTCATGTAAGAGTATCAATTGTTATATTTTGAGTTGATATCATTTTTGCTAATACAGTTTCTCATTGACTTTTTGTATAGAGTCAATTTCCAGAAGGAGTAAAATTGAGAAATTTTGCATTTGTTATTTTTCACTCAGAAATAGTTATTTCAACGGTATAATCAATTTTTCATCCAGGAAATGAATAGTATCATACTCAAGAATAAGTTCCATTTTTATATATTACTGCTGTTGATGAAGTTTGATTTTGTGTTTCAGTTACTATGGGTGTAATTGGTATTACTGGAGTTATTACTACCGGTGTTTCAGTTACTACCGGTGTTTCAGTTACTACCGGTGT
>JAVHSE010000050.1:0-28059 GCA_036172015.1 Patescibacteria group bacterium
AAATTCATTTTCACTGGATTAGAAGAGAATTCAATAAAGAAGCTGATAGACTCAGCAATGTTGCAATGGATAAAAAATGTTAAGAATTAAAATTTGTAAATTATAACTAGTTTATAGCTTTTAATTCTTAACACATTTAAGAAAAAATTTAATTTATAATTTTAACTAATTATGCATACTTGAAAAATAACTAAAATCGTTTGAGTAGTAATCGATGTAGAATTTGGAAACGGATATGTTCCATCTATTTATGATGCTGTCGAAGTAAATTCTGGAAATGAAGTGATTGTTTTAGAAGTTCAACAACAACTTTGAGATGGAGTTGTGAGAACTATTGCGATGAATACTGTTGATGGATTAAAAAGAGGAATGGAAGTAACGGCAACTGAATACCCAATTAGAGTACCAGTTTGAGAATTGGTTCTTGGAAGAATGTTTAATGTTTTATGAAATCCTATTGATGGTTGAGTAAAACCAGTAACTGAATTTATGGATCCAATTCATAGAGAAGCTCCAAAATTTAGTGAATTAACAACAAAAGCAGAAGTTTTTGAAACTGGTATTAAAGTAGTCGATTTAATTGCTCCTATGTTAAAATGATGAAAAGTTTGACTTTTTGGTTGAGCTTGAGTAGGAAAAACAGTTATCATGCAAGAACTTATTCATAATATTGCTTCTGGACACGGATGATATTCAGTCGTGGCTTGAGTTTGAGAAAGAACGAGAGAATGAAACGATTTGTATCACGAAATGAAAGATTCATGAGTTATTGATAAAACAGCTATGGTATTTGGACAAATGAATGAAGCTCCAGGACCAAGAGCTCGTGTAGCTTTAACTTGACTCACTATGGCTGAACATTTTAGAGATAGAGAAAAAAGAGATGTACTTTTATTCATTGACAATATATTTAGATTTACTCAAGCTGGTTCTGAGATTTCAGCATTACTTTGAAGAATTCCTTCAGCAGTATGATATCAACCAACTTTGGCAACTGATATGGGTACTTTACAAGAAAGAATTACTTCTACCAAAGATGGATCAATTACTTCGGTACAAGCCGTGTATGTTCCAGCTGATGATCTTACTGACCCAGCTCCAGCAGCAACTTTTGCCCATCTTGATTCAACTATAGTACTGAATAGATCAATTGCAGAACTTGGTATTTACCCAGCTGTTGATCCACTTGATTCAACTTCGACTGTCCTTGATCCACTTATAGTTTGAGAAGAACATTATAATATTGCCAGAGAAGTGCAAAGAATATTACAAAAATATAAAGAATTACAAGATATTATTGCTATTCTTGGTATGGATGAATTATCTGAAGAAGATAAACTAACCGTAACAAGAGCCAGAAAAATTCAAAAATTCTTATCTCAACCTTTCTTTGTTGCTGAACAATTTACTTGAACTCCATGAGTATATGCAAAACTTTCAGATACCGTAAGTTGATTTAAAAAAATTCTTGAATGAGAAGTTGATTATGTACCAGAATGATATTTTATGTATAAAGCTTCGATTGATGATGTGGTCGCTGCATATAATAAAGATCAAAAATAATTATTCCTAAGCAACAAAATTATGAAATTAGAAATATTATCATTTAACTGAAAACTTTTCAAATCACATACCGTGATTTCAGTTACAGCTATGACGAAAATGTGAGAAATAACTATTTTAGAAAATCATTCTTCACTGATTACTTCTTTAAAGCCTTCTGTTTTAAAAGTAGTATATATGGATGAAAATAATATGAAACAAGAAGAAAATTTTGCTATCGGATGAGGAATTTTAGAAGTTGCTCACTCAAGTATGAAAATACTTATTGATATGCTAGTTAGTGTTGATGATATTAATCTAGATTTAGCTGAAAAAGCTAAACAAAATGCTCTTGAAATGATGGAAAAATATAAAGATAGCAAAGATAAAGTGGATATGGAAAAATTTATTGAAGCAGAAGATATGTTACTCAAATCAGTAGCTCAATTAAAACTTTGAAGTTTAAGATAATTTTACTTTTTTAAATATAATTATTATGGCAAATATAGATCACAAACCAAGCAAATATATGCTGAATTTACTTCATGTATTACCAGCTTTTGCTCAAGAAAAAGATGTGGTAATTAATACTATTATTGAAATTAATGCTGGAAGTATTAACAAATATGAAATTATTACAGAAACGGGAACTTTAAAACTTGATAGAGTTTGATATTCATCTTTAAGTTATCCTTTTGCTTACGGAGCTATTCCTTGTACTTGGGATTTAGATAATGATCCACTTGATGTTGAAATCGTAAATGTTACTGAACCACTCGTTCCAGGAACACTTGTTGAAGTGAGAGTTATTTGAATTATGAAATTTATTGACTGAGGTGAAGTTGATGACAAAGTAATTGCAGTTATTAACGATGATAAAAGAACGAACCATATTCAATCTATTAAGGATTTAGGAGAACAATTTATCAAAGAAACGACTTACTATTGGGAACACTACAAAGATCTTAAAAAACCAGGAACTGGAAAAGTAGAAGGATTTTTTGGAGTGGAAGAAGCAGTAAGAATTATTAAAGAATGTGAAGAAAGATATGTAAAAGAATATTTACCAAAATTTCATGAATAAAAATAAAATCAAGCAAATCGCTTGATTTTATTTTGCCTTTTTACTATATTGCATATAATCACATCTATATTTTAAACTTAAAATAAATTATGCAACATATAACAAAAGATTTCCCAATATTTACAAATAATCCTGATTTGGTGTTTCTTGATAGCACTTCATCAACTCAAAAACCAGAATATGTCATCAACTGAATTTGTAATTATTTATCAAATAGTTATTCAAATATTCATAGATGACTCTATGATATTGCTATTGAGTCAGAAAAAATATATTTTGATAGTAAGAAAAAAGTGGCTCATTTTTTAAATGCTCCTGATTTTAAAGAAATAATTTATACTTATAATGCGAATTATGCACTCAATATAATAACTCAAACTCTCAGGTTAAATAAAGTTTTAAAAGCTGGGGATAAAGTTTTAGTATCTATTGTTGAACATCATTCAAATATTGTCCCATGGCTTATTTTAAAAGAAGAAATAGGTATCGAATTAGAATTTATAAAAATTACGGACAATTTTGATTTAGATTGGCAAGATTTTGTTTCAAAATATGATGAAAAAGTAAAAGTGATTGCTTTGACACATATTTCAAATGTAACAGGGCAAATATTTGATTTAGAAAAAGTTGGGAAATATAAAAGGGAAGATACTTTATTTATAGTTGATGCGAGTCAAAGTTTTCCCCACATAAAAGTTGATGTTCAAAAACTGAATTGTGATTTTTTATTTTTTACAGCTCACAAAATTATGGCTGATAGTTGACTTTGAGTTATTTGGTGAAAAAGTGAGTTATTAAATAAATATAAACCAATTTTTTCTTGAGGTTGAGCTATAAATGAAGTAAAAGAAACTTGCTTTAAATCTGGAACCATTCCTTTTAAATATGAACCATGAACTCCAAATATTACATGAGCTTTGAGTTTATTAAAAGCATTAGAGTATATTGAAAATATTTGATGATATGAAAAAATAGCAGAAATTGAAAATACATTAATTACATATGCACTTGATAAATTTAATTCACGACCTCATATTACCCTTATTTGAAGTAAAAAAAGAAAAAATAGAGTCTGAGTATTTTGATTTTATAGAGATGGAATTCATTCTCTTGATATAGCTGATATTATGGCTGAAAATAATATTTGTATAAGAGCATGACAGCATTGTACTGAACCATTTATGGATTATTTAGGTATAAAATGAAGTGCAAGAATGAGTGTATATATTTATAATACGAGAGAAGATATTGATCAGTTTTTTGAAGTTTTAGATAATAATTGTAACTAATTTATGATTGTAATTGATAGAAAAGATTTACCGTTAGATCATGGTTATTATAGAACATCATCACCAGTTTATAAAAAATATTTATCAAAATGTTGACTTAAAATACATGAATTATCAAATAATAAATTTTGTTGGATTAAAAGTATTTTATGATTATTTCAAGTTTCTAAATTTGAAAGATTAGATGAAGAGCCAAATATTGAGAAATTAAAAAAAGATTGATTTAAACATGGACTTATTATTTGGATTCCTTATAGTAGAGTAAATATACCAGTTGGATGGAAAAAATTATGGCTTAATTCTCACTATACCACTACTTGATTTACAAAAATAGAGGATGAATTTTATTATATGAAATGGAAAGAAAGATCAAAAAGAGCGAGAAAAAAATATTTAGAAAATAAAGAATTAAAAATCGAACTCGTTGATACACAAACATTTCAAAAATATTATAAAGAAGCAAAAACTTCACAGCCCTATAAGTCTGATTTTATGAAATATCATAACAGTATTTCGAATTTTGATGAGAATGGAGACATAAAAAATATGATTTGTTTTGAAAATAATAAACCAATAGCTGGATTATCAGTTTTGAATTATAATGGAAATTCATCAGCACATTTAGTTGCTTTTTTATCTCATGAATGAAAAAAGTGTCAAGCTGGGACTTGACTTATAGATTATCGGTTTCAAATAAGTCTGAAAAATGGAATTCAATATATAAATTTTGATCATCTCAGAGATAAATTTATGCCAAGAGATCAGCAAGGTTATACCGATTTTAAAGAAAATTTTATGGATTATAAAGTCGTATTTAAAGAATCTTATTTTAAAATAATATAAAAATGGCAAACGAAATAATTACATTTTATTCAAAAACTCCTCCAAATAAATTTGAAATGAAGGAGTATACTTTTAGATATAAAGAAGAAAATAGAAGTTGTAGTGATACTATTGAAATTTTTTTGAAAATTGAAAATAACATTCTGATAGATTGGTCATTTGAGTGAATAACTTCTATTATAACAACAGCAACTGCATCAGTTTTTTGAGAAAGTATTGTTGGTATGAGTCTTGAAGAAGTTTTAATGAAAGATTATTCATATATTATTGAACTTATTGGAGAAGAAGTCTCGCCTCGTAGACAAAAATCAGCTATATTTTGACTCATAGCAACTCGCAATGCGATTCATAAATATTTAAAAGATGGGAAAAATGATGATATTTTAAGTTTATTACCAAGTTAAATATGATTAAATTATCAAAAAAATGAGATTATGGCTTAAGAGCTATTTCTTATCTTGCGGCTCATAAATGAAAGCAAATCAAAACAGCTTATATAGCAAAAGAATTATGAGTAAGTGAAACATTTCTGAGAAGAATCATTAATGATTTTGAAAAAGCTCATTTGATAACTACTCTAAAATGAAGAAATGGAGGAGTTTTTTTTGAAAAAGAATCTCGTGAAGTTTCTCTTTATGATATATTTTTGAGTTTGTGAGAAGATCTCGTTTTGACTGATTGTACTGGCTGAATATTTTGTAAAAATGAAGAAAAATGTATTACCAATCTTGTTTTACTTTCCATTCAAAAATGATTTCTGGCTTTATTGAAAATATATACTCTTGATAAAATAATAAAAAAATAGAATTAATTCTATTTTTTTACTTTTTCATATAAAAGTAGCACATTTCATTTCCGTTATATAATTTTCTTTTTTTGAATTGAGAAGATTTAATTATACTATCAAATTCGCTATAGGCTGTAATAATTCCACCATGTAAATTTTTATTTTTATCCAAAATAATATTGAGATCTTTATACATAGCTTTCAGATCATCATCTTTTAACCTGATTCCATAAGGAGGATTTGATACCAGAGTTCCAGAAATTTGTTCGTGTTTAAAATCTCTTAAGTTTTTATTTGAAAAAGTTATTGTATCTCAAACTCAAGCATTTTTTGCATTTCATTTCGCTATTTCTAAAACCTCATTATCAATATCACTGGCAAATATATTATATTTTTTATCAAATATTTTTGTTTTTGCTGATTCTTTTTCTTGTTTTAAAAGTCATGCAGGTATAAAATCCCAATTTTCAAAAGAAAAATATCTATTCATTCCAGGAGCTATATTTCTTGCAAGCATAACAGCTTCGATAGCAATCGTTCCACTTCAACAAGTAATATCATAAAAATTATCACTAAATTTCCAATTGGAAAGTATAACTAAAGCTGCTGCTAAAGATTCTTTTATTGGTGCTTCTCAACTCTCTACCCTATATCATCTTTTATAGAGAGTTTCTCCAGAAGTATTGAGTAAAATATAGGCTTTATTTTCAATCAAAAAGCTAAATACTTCAAAAATAGGTTTATCATTTTCTTCTGGCATTATATTTCCTGATTTATTCGTCATATGATCTACAATAGCTTTTTTTGTAATTTTTTGTATCGCTGGAGTACTCGTTAAATCAGACTTAATACTTGTTCCTTTTGTTATAACAGGGTAATATCTATTGATATAATTTTTCCAGTTTACTCCATAAACTAGATTATATAATTTATCGAAATTATTCACATTTTCAGCTTCATTTAAAACAATATAAAGTTTATTTCAAACTCTTGACCATAAATTTACTTTTACCACTAAATCAATTTCTCAATCAAAAAAAACAAGTCTATCCTTCACTTCTACAATATTTCAACCTTGTTTTATGATTTCATTTTTTGCAATTGCTTCGAGTCATGCAGAGCAGGTAAGTAAATATTTCATTGTTTTTTGTTATATAAATAATTTTGATAATATTCCTTCATTACTATAGTATAGAATAATAAAGCTTATAAACTTATTTATAAAAATAAAACAATAATATTTAAATATGATTGTTTTATTTTTATAAATAAGTTTATAATTGACATGAAATAGTATTATTTTGTTTTTTCTTCTTCGATGATCGTATCAGCAATTATTTCTTTCACTTCTTCAACTTTTTCTACTTTAGGTTTTGCAGCTACTACGATAATCTCATCTTCAGAATCGAGAACTTCAAATTTTGAAGAAATGAGTAAATCTGAAATTTTTATATGATCTCAAATTTTTTCTAATTGAGATAAATCAACTTCAAAAAAATCAACTAAATCATTTGGAAGACATTTTACTTCTATTTGTTTGACTAGCTCTTCGATAATAGCAGCTTCTTCTGTTTTTGCTTTAGAAACTCAAATAAAATGTAAAGGAATATGTGTATGAACTTTTTCACCTTTTGTAATTGCATAAAAATCTATATGTAAAAAATCTCCACTTACAGGTGCTCTTTGAATATCATGAAATAATACATCTATTTTTTTATTTCCTATTTCTAATTCAACCACATGATTTTCTCATGCTACACGATATGCTCTTAATAAATCAGAGTTATTTATTTTTATACTTTCAGCCTCTTGTTTATTTCCATATACAACAGCAGGAATAATTCTTCAAGCTCTCAATGTTTTTACACATTCTCTAGCTTCTCTTTTTTCGCTTTTTAATACTATTTTATTCATATTTTTTACTTGATATTAAATATTATATAATGCAATTTATCAACGAGGATAAAATATTAGCTCAAAGATTTTATTCAAAAAATAAAAATTATCAAAAGATTTTTTATTTTTTTGTAAATTCAGCAGTAATTTTTTTGATTATAAAAAATAATGAATTTTATTTGAATAAAAAATGAATTTTTATATACTCTCATTGAGTCAGAAATTACATATTTTTTAACTAACATTATTATTATGCTACAATTATCTAAATTTCCGATAAAAACCTTAAAATCTGCACCAAAAATAAGTGACAATAGATCAACTTCATATCTATTACAAGCTTGATTTATGAGACAAGAAATGGCTTGAGTGTATCATTTTCTTCCATTTTGATTGAAAGTATTAAAAAAAATAGAAAATATTGTAAGAGAAGAAATGAATGCCATTGGAGCATTTGAAATATTAATGCCAGCTTTATGATCTCGTGAACATTGGGATAAAACATGAAGATGGAACTCTATTGATGTATTATTTCATCTTCCTGGATCAGATAATAAAGAATATGCACTGAATCCTACTCATGAAGATTTAGTTACACCACTTTTATGAGAATTCATCCAATCTTATAAAGATTTAGAATTTTGAGTATATCAAATTCAAAATAAGTTTAGAAATGAAAAAAGAGCAAAATCATGAATTTTAAGAGGAAGAGAATTTATAATGAAAGATCTGTACTCTTTTCATCAAACTCAAGAAACTCTATTACAATACTATGAAAATATGAAAGGAGTATATAAGAAAATATTTGATAGATTGGGGATTTGAAAAGATACTTATGAAACATTAGCAAGTGGGTGAGATTTTACTACTCTCAATAGTCATGAATTTCAAACTATTTTATCTATTTGAGAAGATGAAATATATATTTGTAAGGATTGTAATACTTCTCATAATAAAGAAGTAGTAGATATTGAAAATGGATTTATTTGTAGTAAATGTTTTGGTAAAAATGTCAGAATTGAAAAAGCTTGTGAAGTTGGAAATATTTTTCCTTTAATGACTAAATTTAGTGATGCCTGTAAGATGAAATATACTGATGTAGAATGAAAAACAAATAATTTCTTTATGTGATCATATGGAATTGGTATTTCGAGAGTGATGTGAGTAATAGCTGAATATACTATGGATTCAAAGGGGTTAGTATGGCCAGAAAATATTGCACCATTTAGTCATTATATTATAGTAATCTGAGAACATCTCAACATCGCTCTAGAATTAGCGAAAAAATTAGAAACACAATGATATGAAGTGGTTATTGATGACAGAGAAAAAGTTGGATTTGGACAAAAGGCAGGGGATAGTGATTTAATGTGAATACCAAATAGAATTGTTATTTCAGATAAAACTATCGAATCTGGAGGATATGAATTAAAATCAAGATTGAGTGATGAGTCAACATTTATTCATTTTTAAAAAAGACCTTTTAGATTAATCTAAAAGGTCTTTTTGTATTTCTTTTCGTTTATCATTATTATGAAATTTAAGTATATCTTCATTTATGATAATACCATATGGTTGGTTGAGTTTTTCATAATTTTTGAGTGTTTTTGGTAAAAATATTTTTTTTAAAATCTCATTACATATATTCAAAAGATTACTATTATTTCAAAATGAATTTCATATGTATTGGATATATTTTTCATTTCATTCAATGATTTCGGCATATTCATCAAATTGAGCCCAATCTTGTGAATCAATAAATTTTTTATAAGTATTATCATAATTCAGAATAGGCTTTAAATAGAGAATCCAAAAATAAAGATATATATCATTTTTCAGTACAAAATTTGAAAAATTCATTCCTTTTTCCGTACAAAAAAAACTTAAACAAAATCTTCCAGCATGATGTTTACTTGTTTTTCTCACTCACAAGAAAGTAAATATAAAAGTAATGAGTAATCTTACGAACCAGATTCTCTTTTTTGAGGTAATAATAAATAAATCTATATCACTTTCTTCTGTCGATGTATTCATCGAAATACTATTTCAAATTCAAATCATTTTCAGTCATGGAATCCATTTAATATATCAAATATATTTATTTGTTTTATGTAAGAAAAAAATATCTCTTTTTCCAGGATCTTTTTTTATATGAAAATAATTTATAATTTTTTGATGGTCTTTGGTATGAAAACTTTGCATATTATTATTTTTTTATTAAAAATACTTTTTTAGTATTTTTAATATATACAGTTTTTTGCTAAAAAATAAAGTTTATGTTACAATTATAGAGTATATTATAATGAAGCATACATGTTTTTAGATAAAGTAAGTCAATGTGATAGAAAAATAACACTGAAAGTACCCAATATGATTCATAGAGTACAGGAACAATTTAAAATGAATTGTGAGATTATTTTATTGTGATGACAAAAGAACATTATACAAATAACAAATGAGTTTATTTCACAATTAACCGATGAAGAATTCATAGAATATTGTTATCAAAATAATATACAAAAAATTGATATATCTCAACTTTCATCAGAAGAATTCAGTAGATTAAATCATATGATTACGAATAATTTTCCACTGGTACAAATTTCAAGATTAGTTTCGTGAGAAAAATTAATGAATATAAATATTTCTGGTATTAAACAAATAAATGATACACTATGACAAGAGTTTTGTGATGAGATTATTTTTACATTTAAAGATATAATAAAAAATCAATTTGAAAAATCAAACACATGAAAATATTATAAATGAAGAATAGTAAAAAATGATTATAAAAATATAACTTTTGTTACAAATTCAAAAAAACCCTTACAACTTATATTTTGACGAATAAGAACAAAAAATGAAATTTTAGAAGAAATTTTGAAAAAAATGCATGAAAAAATATTAAAAAATGCACAAAATATAATAAGAGCACAACAAAAAAAGTGAGAAATTATCATTATATCTGAACAACATTTCGAAGAATTAGTAGCAAAAAAAGTAAATAATACTAAAAAAATAGTATTACAAAATTTTGATTTTTGAGTATGAGAAAGTATTATACCAACAAATAGTGATGATATTATGAAGCTCGATACTATTAGAAAAGCTGAAATATCAAGTAGAGTATGATGAGAAAAAGAAAGACTTATTATTCTCAAAGAGTTCAATAAAACAGAGATTATAGAAAGTATTTCCATTGCTTTAGAATCAGAAAGAGCTATTATCGAAAAATTTAAATGACAAAAATTTATGTTTGAATGAATTCAATATAATATTGTTCATAATAATAATGGGATTTTGAGTCTTTCTACTGAATTACTGAGATATATGAGAAAATACGACCAAAAAATACAACCAGAAGAACTCGTTATTATGACAAAAAAATATATCACTCATATCAATAGAGCACTCGACTTCATTTCTCCAGTAAAGTGAGAATTTACACTCAATAATAGTGAATTTCTTAAAGCAAAAATCATGAATGATCAAATAAAAACATGAGTCATTGATACCTCTAGTTTGATAGAAAGTTTTAAATGATGAGTAAATAAAATAGCTTTTTTTACCATAATACAAAAACAATTTTGAACAAAGATTTTTATAGATATAAAAGATATGTGAATAGATAATCTTGTAGATTTCAATCTCAGAGCTAAACAAATATTGAAACTCCAAGAAGATTTTAAAATTGGAAAAATAGATGTAAAAACATGTGAAGAAAAACAAACACAACTATTTCTTGAAGCTGGAAAATCAGTAAGTGATAAATTTATAGAAATACAAAAAAGAATTATCAAAACATATCCAGATGCTATTATAAGTTTTTGATGAGATGAAATCTATCTTTTTATACCAAAAAAGAAAGTACTTTCAATGGAAGAAATTCAATCAAGTGTCACAAATATATTTCATTCTTCAAATCAAAAAGCGAGAATTGTTATTGATACAGTACAAGAAACAACACAAAGTAAAGAAAAATATTCTCATCTTGAAAAGTTAACAAAACTCAATAAAATTATAGAAGAAACTATTGAAAAACAATTCACAAAGCGGTGAATGACACTTGATGGAAATATGCCTGAATATACCTATGTAAAGATGAATAACTTTGCAAGAGAAAAAATTATGAATGATCATTTTGATAGGGATAATTTTTTTAAAAATATCCTCATAAGACTTGAAAAAGAAGATGTAATATCAATAAAAAAAGAAGGTTTACTTCTTTGAGAAATAGGACAATGAATAAAAGTAACTTTAACCAAAACGAAAAATAACCAAGTAGAAATTTATTTACATAATAATTAAAAATGATAAACGAAAAAATTAATTTTAATAAAGATTATAATAATAGCATTGAACTGAAAGTGAAAGTAATTATTTGACATATATTAATAGCTAACATATTTTTGGATAGCTATTTTGAAAAATATTATATAAATTTCATAAAAAATGGATATTTTGATTTGCAAAGTTTTGTGAAAAGTACATGATATATTGATCTCATGTTGTATTGAGATAATTATACTGATAGATATAGTTGATTTGATTCTCTGCAAGATTCATTAGGCGAATTATTAACTGGGAATAGTATTTTATCTACTTTAAGAGAATCAATTATTTGAGATATTATTTTGGTTATTGGTAAAACAGATTTTGAAGAAAATTTCATTTTAGTTCCTTATGATTTAAAAATCATAGATGATAATGATAGTATTGAAAAGGTGAAACACTGAATATATAATTTTGTACAAAATCAAACTTTCGAACTGAAAAATATAGTATTTTGATGAGAAATGCAAGGAATAAAAAATACTTTTTTAGAAAAAATACAACAAATTTTATCATAAATCAATAAAACGGAATTTTTTATTTACATGTAAAAGTTTTTAATACTTCTTCATATTTTGAAGTATCTTTTATATCTATTGCAATTGCTATAGTTAAAAGATATGCTTGAGATATATTACAAACTTTTCCAACTTGTAAAAATTTTAATTTTGGAGTAATAGTATTATATTTTGCTTCAAATATATATATATTTGATTTATCTCCATCTTTAAATACTAAACTTTTTGATTCCAATTTTATATATTCTAAATATTCTCTTGTTGATCATACATTATTTAAAATAGAAAAATCTAAAGAGGTTACATATTTATCGAGTTTTTGAGATAAAATAAGTAAATTATTCGAAAAACCATATTTTAATTCATTTGAACTGACTGCTAATGAGATATTTCCATTTTTTGGTTTTGGTAATATATTTCAACTTGCTGTTAATAGAGACCAATTTGAAGGTAAACTCATACTAAAATAATTGTTTTCAAAAGGCACTAATCAAGTAACCGTATCAATAGAATTATTATTAGAAGAACAAGAAAATAGAATAATTGAAGATAAAAATAAAAATATATTTTTTTTCATAGAGAAAAAATTAAAAATTAATGTAAAAAGGACTTAGGAAAAATCATATAAATCACAAAATGAAAATAGCAACTATACTACTAAAAAGAAATTTTAAATCAAAAGTATTTTTCAAATAAAAAAATATAAAGAATCAAAAGCTGACTACGAAAATAAAATAAGAAAAAGGGAGTGTATAGAAAAATACTTCATCATAAAATTGAGCTCATACGAAAAAATAATTTAAAAAAAATCATAAACTTCATAGTATAAATACATTTTTAGAAATTTCATATCTTATATTGAGTATAATTTTTGAATCTCAAAAATATTTACTTAATTCTTTTATATAACCCATACTTGATTTTTTATCATTTAATAATATATTACACATATATTTATATCATAATATAATTACAAATGATTATAACACAAGAGCAAATTAAAAAAATATCTAAAAATCTTACTAAGTTAGCTCCAAATAATGAACAAAAACTTGCTACTAGTATCAATTCTATATTGACTTATGTTGATCTACTCAATGAAGTTGATACTCATAATATATCTCCAACTATTTCAGTTATTTCAAACAATAGTACTGGTTTTAAACATGATAGAGAAAAAAGAAATATAGAACCAACATCTTTATTGAAATGTTCATCTCAAAAAATAATAGCCAATCAAATAGCAGTAAGTGATATAATGAAATAAAAAATGTTAAAAAGTATAAAAATAATGAATTTCAGGTCCATACAAAAATTGGATATATTTTTTGATACAAGAATTAATAATATTATATGAAATAATTGAGCTGGAAAGACAAATATTTTGCAAGCTATTTCCTATTTATTTCAAAATAATATTTGAAATTTAAAAATAGAAGAATATTTAAAAAATTGAGAAGATTATATAGTTTTAGAATGAGTTTTTTTCAATCATCAAGCTATAGAAAATAGATTATTATTTTCGTATGATGCAAAATCAGATAAAAAACAGTTTATGTTCAATTGAAAAAAAATCACAAAAAAAATATTATATGAAAATATATTAAAAATATCATATTTTTGACCTACTTCTATGAATTTATTTTATCTTGGACCAAAATATAGAAGAGAATTTATAGATAATATATGAAAAAATACTTCGTTTCATTATGAAAAATTATTGAAAAATTATGACATTATATTAAAAAATAGAAATAAAGTTTTGAAAAATATATACGAACAAAAAAGTCATAAAGATGAAATTATATTTTGGAATCATGAATTTATTCAATCAGCAAAACAAATATATGAACAGCGAATTCCAATAAATAATTATATGAAAGAAAATATAAAAAATAATACCCATATTTTTCAAAATCATATAGATACTATTGATTATGTGTATATAACAAAGGTGGATCTTAATAATATTGAAAAAAGTATACAGGAATATTTGGAAAAAAATTTCCAAAGAGATATCATTCTTGGAAAAACTCATATTTGACCACATATAGATGATTTTGATATTTTGATAGATAATAAAAATTTATTACATTATGCATCAAGATGAGAAATGAAAAGTATTATTATTGATTTAAAATTATTGGAAATAAATTATATTAAAAAACATACTGGAAATTATCCTATTGTTCTTATTGATGATATGAATAGTGAATTAGATACAGAACATTCAGATCTCATATTAAAAAAATTTGCAGATTTACAAGTTATATTTACATCAATATATCCTATTTTGAGAGAGAAAGTACATTCAATTTATATTTAGACAATAAAAAAATATTTTGTAAAGTATTATTTGTTTGTAAATATTATTATTTTATAGTAATATAAGAGTGTTAATTTAGAATATTAAGAAAAAAGCTATGAAAAAATTATTACAATTATTATTAATATGATTCGGTATTTCTTTTTACACTACCTCTTTATGAGTTTCAAATGTCGAAAAATTTGATATAAAAACATCGCCTAATGAAATCAAAATTTGAGAATCTACAGATATAACTGTTGAAGCCTTAGATAAAGATGGAAATGTAGTCAAAAATTATGAATGAGAAGTTTTGATTTTTTCACAAAGTGATCCAAAGGCTGAATTTCCTTGAATATTAACTCAAAATACTTATAAATTTCAAGCTTCTGATAGTGGAAAAGTAAAATTTGAAAATGGTGTGAAATTTACAAAAGCCGGAACTCAGGATATTAATGTATATGAAACTGCTAATGAAAATGTTTTTTGAGTCGCAGAAGTAAAAGTTTTAGAAGCAACTACCACATCTTGAGCGGAAGAAATTATTATAAAATCTCCTGAAAATGGAGTAACTTTATGAACTGGAGATATAAAAGTTACTGGAACTACTCTTAAAAATCATCAAATAAAAATATTATTAAATACAGATAAACAAAACGATGCTATCAGTAATGGAGATGGAATTTTTGAATATGATTTAAAATGAGTACCAAATTGAGAAAATTTCATTATTGCACAAGTTCTAGATTCTGATGGAAAAGTTATTTGAGAATCAACAAAAACTTTATTTAAGATTGAATCAAATACTCCTAAATTTAAAAGTATTACAATAAATCCAGAGTGAGAAGTAAAATGAAATACTCTTTTAAATGTATCAGTTGAAGCTAATAATGGATTGAGTAATGTAGAAATTGTTTTAAATGATCTCGTACAAAAATTAACAGAAGATTCAAATGGGATATATACTGGAACCATAACATCCCCAAAAGATAATTGAGATTATAAAATAGATGTGAATTTAAAAAATGAACTTGGAATTGAAAGTAAACAAAGTGGAATAGCAACGATTACTGTAAAAAATATTGAATTAACAGCAGCTCCTGTTGTAGAGCCAGTTACTGAAATTCCTGTTAATTGTGATGATTTTAAAAAAGAATTAATTATATGAAATTTAAAGGTGGTGAAAATGAAATCAAAATCTGTTTTATCTTGGGATAAATTAGAAAAAGCTACGAGTTATAATCTTTATAAAAAAGATAAAAATTCATGATCAATGGTATTAATACAAAATTTAATGGATAATAATGTAGAAATAAATATAGAATGAAAGGAAATTATTTATGATGATTTCGCAGTAAAAGCTGTTTTAAAAAATGAATCTTGTGAAATAGAAAGTACAGATTTTTCTTCTATGACGAGTGTTCAAACTTGACCAAAAGAAATATATTTACTTATATTCAGTTTACTTTTTGTTTGAAGTATATTCTTTTTTAGAAGAAAAATTATATAATTAATAGTATATGAAAAATTAAAAAAAGTAGAATGTTCTACTTTTTTTTAAATCTTCTTTTTCGGAGATAGTTAAATTATTTCTATTTTTACTTTTTCTATCGATTAAAAAAATTTAATTCTATCTGCATTTGGGTGATCTTTTAATTTTTCAAGTGTTTTTGCTTCAATTTGTCTAATTCTTTCTCTCGTTACTCAAAATTCTTTTCACACTTCTTCTAAAGTATGTATATCTCATCCATCGAGTCAAAATCTCATAATAATTATTTTTCTTTCTCTTGGTGTTAGAAAATCAAGCATTTCATATAGATTTTCTTTTAAAAGAGTCATATTTGTTTCCTTGTCTGGAGTAAGATTTTTATCGTCTTCTATAAAATCTCCAAGAGAAGTATCTTCTTCAGATCAAACCGGAGTATCAAGAGAAAGTATATCTTGAGATATTCTCATGATTTGTCTTACTTTTCTAATATCCATATCCAATTCTGTAGCTAATTCTTCCATTAATGGTTCTCTGGTAAGTTCTTGAGTCAATCTTCTATAAGTATGTGTAAATTTATTAATAGTTTCAATCATATGAACTGGTACTCTAATAGTTCTTGCTTGATCAGCAATAGCTCTCGTAACTCATTGTCTTATCCACCAAGTTGCATAGGTAGAAAATTTAAATCCTTTATCGGGATCAAATTTATCAACAGCTCTAAATAGTCATACATTTCATTCTTGAATCAAATCTAAAAGTCATAATCATCTTCACATGTATTTTTTTGCTATACTGACTACTAACCTTAAATTTGCAGCTGCAAGTTTTTTTCTTGCTTCTTGATCTCATTTTCTAATTTTTCTTCATAAATCTACTTCTTCCTCTCCAGTTAATAAGTTTACTCTTCCAATTTCATTGAGATACATTCTTATACTATCATCACTTATTTCAGAAAGAGATATGGTTACTTTTTCTATATCTTCTTCAACTTCTTTTTTATCAATGTCAAATAAATTTTCTTTATCTAAATTATCTACTATATCAATTTTTAATTGTAAAAATCTTGTGTATACCTCATCAAGTAAATCTAAATCATCTTCAGCATGAGGTAATGCTGACATAATTTCATCTTGAGTGATTTTTCCATCTTTTTTTCATTTTTTCATAAGTTCTTGAATTTCTTCTGGCATTCATTCAAGAATTTCTTTTGAAACTTCTACATCAATAAATTTTTGTAATCATTTTCAAATTCTTCTTTTATCATCTGATCTATCTATAGGCATTTTTTTTAATCATTTTTCTTTTTTATCGTCTCATTTTTCACAATCTAGGTTTATATCTTCATCAATATCTTCTTCCCATAAATCACTATCATCTGGTTGTGATTTTTCTTCTGGTTCTTCAAAAATGATCTCATCTAAATTAATTTCTTCTATCATACTTTCATTTTCTTGTTTTGATTTTTTTGACATATAATTTTTTACATAAAAATAAAATACTTTTTCAAAATAAAAACACCTTCAATTTTATTGAAGGGAAAAATTAATTTATAAAATTTATTTTCATTTTATTATTCTATAATTTAATAAATCAACAGAATGTATTGTACTTATTTTTTCTAAAACACAACTTTTTTATTTAATATGAGAAGTTTTCTTGTTTTTAAGATATATATATGCTACTATTAGCTCACATATATTTCTTAAAATTATTTTTATGTATACATATAGACAAAAATTATCAAAAATTTTGCTTATTCTTCTGACAGTAAATCTACGGAACACAACTACATTTGTTTTTTGAAATAATAATCAAAATGATATGTTTTTTACGAATAATTCGATTCCAAAACATATAAATACTATTCCTTATGATTGAATCATTGTAAAATATAAAAAACAACAAGTAAATTTATGAAATTTTGTGTGATATATGTCAGCAAATACTTTTGCAAAGTCAAAAAAATTAAAAATTAAACAAAATGAAAAAAAATTAAACATATCTTTATTAGAATCTGTAAATTGAAATTCTGATTTAGATACTTTATTAAATGATGTGAAAGCTGATATATCTGTTGAATATGTACAACCAAATTATATCTACCAATCTCTTGATTTATCAAATCAAAATGATACTTATAAAAATAACTTATGGGGTTTATATAACAATTGACAAAATATACAATGACAAATATGATTCTCTTGATCAGATATATCTTGGGATGAAGCCATCCAAGTTTTTTCTTGAAGTAATAATATTTCAGATACTGGTGTTATAGTAGCAGTTTTAGATACTTGAATTGCTTATAATCATCCTGACTTAATAAATAATATGTGGGATTGATCAAATTGCAAAGATCATGAATGAAATTTTTTATGATGATGTGTTCACTGATATGATTATGATAATAATGACAAAGACCCAATCATTCTCAATACTACTCATGGAACTCATGTAGCATGAATTCTTGCTGCTTCTGTAAATAATTCTCAATGAGTTATATGAATAAATCCAAAAGTGAAAATAATGGCATTAAAAGATGAAAATTTTACTACATTGTGAATTGTAAATTCGATAAATTTCGCAAAGTATAATGAGGCAAAAATCATTAATGCTTCTTTTGGTTGATATAATTGGATAGATAAATTAATGTATGATACAATAAAAAATTTTTGAGATAATGGATGATTGTTTATTGCTGCAGCTGGAAATAGTGGGAAAAATCATGATTTATGACAAACAGATAGAATGTTTCCTGCATGATTTTGAGTAGATAATACATTAAGTTGAAAAACTTTTACTTGATTAATTAATATTATATCAGTGGCTGCCACTGATAATCAAGATAATCTCGCATCTTTTTCTGATTATTGAAATAGTAGTGTAAATATATGAGCTCCTTGAGTAAATATATACTCTACTATTCAATGAACTGGAAAAATTATCTCATTTTCAGAAAGTTTTTCTTGAACCTATGCTACCTGAAGTACATATTCGTTTTCTACTGGATGACTCAAGAATAATTTTTGAGCAAATTATTGACTTTTATGAATTTGGGGAGATGTAAATTATCCATTTTCTACCTGATCAAATACTTCATATATAGAAAAACAAATTGATATTTCAGCTTTAAAAATCCCGATGTTACATTTTAATGCTTGGTGTGATGCTGGAAAATGAAATCAAAGTTCCTATACTGATTATATGCAGTTATCATTTTCTACTTGATGAGCTTTTATAAATATTGATAAAATTGATTATTTTAACCAAAAATTAAATTTTATAGAGAATTTTCAATGAAGTACATGAGCTATTTGAAATTTAAGTTATGATCTATCAAATTATATATCTCCAAATTTTAAACTCAGATTTACTTGGGTAACCGATTCTATACAAACTACTGATTTATGATGTATTATATTTTGAAATATAAATTATCCTATTGAAGTAGTTTGATTTGATGATGGAAGTAATGAATCATATGGATATATGGATGGTACTTCTATGGCAACACCATACATAGCATGATTAGCATCTCTTGCCTGGTCATATAGACCGGATCTTAATTTTACTGATATAAAAAATGCGATTTTACAAAATTGAGATACTATCAATTCTCTTTCTTGAAAAACAACTTCATGAAAAAGAATCAATGCTTATAAAACTTTACTCAGTCTTGTTCCTCCTGATATCATTCCAGATCAATTTACATTTACTGATTTAACATGACAGTTGCTTAATACTCTTATAGAATCAAATTCACTTATAATAACTGGAATAAATACATGAGCTCTTATAAGTATCACTTGAGGGGAATATAAAATATGAACAGGTTCTTATACGACATCAACCTGACTTATATATAGTTGAGATACAATAACAGTCAGAAATACTACAAGTTCATCAGAATTAACAAGTATGAATACTATATTAAACATTGGGTGAATAACTGATATATTTACTTCAACTACGAGATTAACACCAGATGCAGTACCAGATCAATTTACATTTACTGATTTAACATGACAGTTGCTTAATACTCTTATAGAATCAAATTCACTTATAATAACTGGAATGAATACATGAGCTCTTATAAGTATCACTTGAGGGGAATATAAAATATGAACAGGCTCTTATACGACATCAACCTGACTTATATATAGTTGAGATAGCTTACAAATAAAACATATAACTAGTAAATATAATGTTACTTATACAAATACTACTCTAAATATATGATGAATAAGTGATATATTTACGACCCAAACTTATGTTGAAACAATACAAGTAATTGCAGATAATTCCAATTCTTGAGTTACTTTAACTGGTGGTATTAATGTTTGAAGTTGATTTAGTTATATTTGAGAAATAGTACCCAATAATATATATTCATTTACTGGATGACAAGTGAGTGATTTCTTAACTGGAAGTATTTTTGAAAGTTCTTGAAGTGCACTGGTTGAAATATTAGTAGAAAGTGGAACTCATTTTTATACTTCAACTGGAAGTATAAAATTTGAAAAGAAAAATATACTTTGAGAAGAAAGTATAAATGGAAATATAAAACAAATATTTACTTGAGCTATACAAATATGATCTAATGAAACGATTTTACTTGATACCCCAGGTGTTATTAAATATCTTTCAGATAAAAATGCTACAAAAATGGCATATAAAAAAACTGGAGCTATCAAATGGAATATAATCAATATAGAACTCAATGAATGTAATGTTGATCTCTCAACAAAACCAATATGTTCCTATAAAATAGGAAGTACAATATATATAAAAACATATCATTTTACAGATTTTGCTTTTGTAAAAGAAGAAACTATTCCTCCTATAGTACTTACTCCACCATCTTCATGAGGATGAGGTTGAGGATGATGAGGTTCAACTATAACATCAGTAACTTTCATCAAAGATATTTGTCCCAATGGAGATTATTCATCAAATTTATATGATAAAATATGTTGAACAAAACCTATTGAAAAAACACAAGAAAGAATTATTGATAATAAAAAAGATAATAATGTTGTTGCTTTAAAGCAAATACATTATAGTATTAAAAAAATAAAATATTTAGATTATGAACTCATAAATATAAATGGATATAAAATGAGTAATCAGATTATGAAAATTAATATATTTATTATAAATAATAAAAAAATATACCAAAAGGATAAAAAAAATTATATAGAAAGATTTAATAAATTTTTATTAGCTAAATATTATTTAAATACTACTAAAAATCCATCTCGATGATTAAAAAGTAAATATTCTAAAGAAGTGATACTTCTAAAATCAGTTATCAAAAAACTGCTAAAATAGTTTTTAAATAAATTTGCTTTTTAAGTCTAAAAGTGATAATATACAACATATTAATTATTATATGAAATATATGGATTTAGATAATCTAGATTTATTTTCTAGTTTAACTGAAAAAGAAAGAGATGAAGCATCTCAATTTTTTCAAGAATATTTTTTACAAAAATGAGAGACATTACTCAATATAGGAGATGATTTAATTTGAATTTATATTATGCTCGATGGGCAAATTATTGTTTCTAATAAAGATGGGTATTGAATATGATTTATTAATAAAACTGCTATTATATGAGCTTCAATTATATATGATTATTCAAAAAAACATAAAGAAAATCCAGTCACGCTTACGGTTTTTAAAGATTCGAGTTTTTTAATTATACCAATCTATATGATCCAAAGTTTAACTGACAAAGACAGATCTATTTTTAATAAAATTCTTGAGCAAATAAAAGTGGAAAAAAGAATATTTTAATCTCTTCATTTTGTATGCAAATAGATTTTTATACCACTATTGTTGATAATTATTGAGATGCAGGATTTTCTTTAAGTCTTGCTCTTTATTTGTTGTATTATTATCCAAATTTAGAAGTAAGGTATTTTTGTGATAACAAAAAATTATTTTTACAATTATTATGAAATCAGAAAATAAAAAATATTACATATTATGATCTGAAAGAAATAAAAAATATATATCCTTCCAAAGTTATTTTTAATTTTTTTGATAAAAAAATAGATTTTGAATATCTTCATAGTTTTGATTATGATATAAAACTGGTTAATTTTTCTTATTTTTTACTTCATGATTGAGTTCAAGATCTTCATAATACTCGCTATATTTCAAAAAATATTGAAGTAACCCATTTTATTCCATCTCTTTTGAATAACTCGTGAGGAATAATTATAAATCCATATTTATATGAGTTTAAAGAGCAAATAAAGGAAAAATGAATACATTGTGTGAGAAGTGATTTTTTACCTCATTTAGATACTGAAATATATGAAAAAGAGTGGGTGTCTTTATTTTGTTATAAAGAAACTTTCGAAATTATAAAAACAGAGCTCGAAAAAGTAGAAAATACAGTATTTTTTCTTTTTGATCATCATTATGAATGAAAAAATATTGTGAATATGCCATTTTTAAATATATATGAGTATTATAAATTTTTACATCTTTGTGATAAAAATATAGTGAGATGAGAAAATAGTTTGAGTGAAAGTTTATTGACTTCAAAACCATTTTTATGGGATATTTATAAAGAAAATAATTGAGCACATAGAGAAAAAATCCATGATTTTTCTCACTATCTGAATAATAATTTTTGAAATACATTTTGAGAATATAATGAAGTATGTAAAAAATTTAATATATGAGATAAAAAAACCTGATTTTTGGAATTTTTAAATTATAAAAATAACTTTGAAATAATTTGAGAAAAGATTATAGTCGAGAACGATTTAATAAAAAATGTAAGTAAATATATAGAATGCAAAAATTTGATGAAATATTAAAAAATAAGTTTAAACTCGACGACTTCAGAGACTGACAACAAGAAATTATAGAGAGTGTTATCGAAAAAAATGACACTCTTGTTTTTATGCCAACATGAGGAGGGAAGTCTCTTACCTATCAGTTTCCTGGGATCTATTTACCTGGACTGGTTATCATTATTTCTCCACTTATTTCTCTGATGAAAGATCAGGTTGATAAACTCAATCAATTGTGAATTAGGGCAGAAGTCATTAACTCAACTATTTCAGCAAGTGAGAAAAAAATGCTTCTTGATGAAATCAGTTTGAATGATTCACAAAGAGAATGATTAGTAAAATTTCTTTATATAGCTCCAGAAAGACTCAATGATGAATATTTTTTGAGTATCATAAAAAATATTGATATAGCACTTATTGCTATTGATGAAGCTCATTGTATTAGTCAATGGGGACATGATTTTAGGCCGAGTTATTTAAAAATAAAATGATTTATAGAAACACAAAGAAAAATAAAACATTTTCCAATTATAGGACTTACTGCAACGGCAACAAAAAAAGTAAGAACAGATATTGTAGAAAGACTTGGACTCAAAGAATATAAAATGTTTACGAAATGATTTGATAGAAAAAATCTTGCTTTTATAGTAAGGGAAATATCAAAAGAAGCTGAAAAAATGGCAAAAGTTTTAGAAGTAATACAAAAAACAAAGTGATATTGAATTGTATATTGTTCGAGTGTGAAAGCTGTTTCAAAAGTATATCAATTTTTGCTTTGAAATTGAGTAAGTGTTTGAATTTATACATGAGAAATGAAAACTGATGTAAGAGAAACGGAACAAAATAACTTTATGGAGTGAAATTATGATGTTATTGTTGCTACGAATGCCTTTGGTATGGGAATTGATAAAAAAGATATTCGTTATGTTATTCATTATAATTTACCAGGAAGTATAGAAAATTATTATCAAGAAGTTGGAAGAGCTGGTAGAGATGGGAAAAATAGCTACTGAGTTATTATAGCGAGTTATCAAGATACTATTATTCAAGAATTTTTTATCGAAAATACTTATCCTCCAAAAGAAGATATCCTTGCTTTGTATGATTATTTATATTCTGGATTTAGGGATTGAGAATGATCGAGTACTCAAATTTTAAAAACATATAATCAAATAGCTATCGAATCGAGTTTAAAATCTGATATGAAAGTGTGAAGTATTATAAAAATATTTGAAAAATACGGGGTTTTAAAAAGATGATTTGATGCAAAAGACGGAGAAACTAATTTTAGATGAAGATGAATTACTCTTATTTTAGCTAAAACCAATCATGACACCATACCAATTCTTTGGAATCATCAAGATTTATTAAAACAAGAATCATACTTTAAACTCGAACAAGTCAAAAAATTACTTTTTAGACCATGATGTAGAAAAAGATTTATTTTGGAATATTTTTGAGATGAAGAAGATTTGAAAAATCTAGCTGATAATTGCTGAGTATGTGATTATTGTATTGATAAGAAAAAATATGATGCAGAAGAAAAATCAGAAGTAATACCAAAAACAGTATTTTTGGTGATTTTAGAATTTTTAAAAAGATTTGATAATAAATTTGGTTGACAAACATTAGCTTGAATTTTAACAGGAAGTAGAGAAAAAAAGATTTTAGAATGGAATTTAGATCTTGATAAAGATTTTAATATATTATGAGTATATAATAAGGATTTGGTTTCGGCTATTTTTGATGTGTTAGTTGATTTTTGATATCTTTATAGAAGTCAAGGTCAATATCCAAAACTTGGAATTACAGAAACATGAATCGCATCCATTTATAATAATGCTATTTTATTTGATGAAGAAAAAGAGTTACAATCCAGTTTGTATTTTAAAGTGAGATCTTTGAATAATGCATTGGTAAAAAAAGAAACTTTAGATTGAACTTTCAAAGTTCAAAAAATCAAAATAGAAAAAAGATCTATGCTATCAAAAGTTGACACTTATACACAAACATTAGAATTACTATGAGAAAAATTGTCTTTAGGCGAAATTGCAGAGAAAAGAGAAATGACTCTTCAAACTATAGAAGAACATATAGTGAAACTGTATTCATCTGATAAACTGACTCTTTCGGAAATTTTAAAATATTCTAATGTAACGAAACTAAAAAAAATAAAAGAAGTTATTAAAAATAATTCTTTATCTCTTGATAAATTAAAACCAATAAAAGATATGTGAGAGTCTGATGTGAGTTATTTCGATATAAAAATAGCTCTGGCTATGATGGAAAAAGGAGATTTATAAAATAATAAAAAAATTGAGTTTTTTATTATTTTGCCTTTTCTACAAGTTCTTTGAGATAATTAAGATTTCTCATTGATCATTCTTGCACATTTTGACTTTGATGAAAAACTAGGAAACTGTCAAGATAGTAGAGTTTGTTATCATCTGAAATAACTAAATTTTCATTTCCATGTAAATCAAGAGTAAGTCACTCTTGTAGAAAATTTTCAAATACTCTAATAAAAAAAATTATTTGCTTTAAAAGTTTTGGTTCACTTTTTATAGTTTCTATTAAATACTCTTTATTTTGATCAGAAAGAACATCTATTTTTATTCCTATTGGAGAACAAAAAGCAAATATATTTCATCAAACTGACACAAATCATTGATTTGGAACAATATTTTTTAGTTTTTCTTTAATCAGTTTATATTCATCTTCAAACTTTTTTATATCTCATCTGAGAAAAGACTTTTTCACAAAAAGACGTATATTTTTTCCATCTTTTATATAATTCATCATTTCTCAGGTGCAATTTGTGCCTCTATTGAGATCTTCTCTATATCAACTAGGGTAGTTTTCTTGTGCTACTTTAATAAGTTCTATTTTTGAAGGAATGATTGTATTTGAATTTTGGCTAGTATTCATACAAATTAATTATTATTAAATATAAATTATTGTATCATTGAATTTATTTTAAAGCAAAACTTTAGCTATTTTATAGAAAAAAAATAAAAAACAAGTGAAAAATTTGTAATTTTAAAAAAATATATATAATTCATCTGAAAGAGGCGAGAGTTTGGAAACAAATTCTCGCTTTCTATTAATTTTTAAATATAAAAATATGTTAGATATTAAAAAAATTGAAGCAGCTATCAATCAAATTGCAGCTGAAAAAAAGATTCCTAAAGAGAGTTTGATAGATATTATCGAGTCAGCTATTAAAACAGCTTATAAAAAAGATTATGGTTCAAAAGATGATAATGTTATCGTAAAACTTGATTTAGAAGCAGGTTCTATAGATATTTCACTGGAAAAAACTATTGTAAAAGAAGTAGTAAATCCTTCTATAGAAATAAGTTTTGATGAACTTGGTGATGATGCAGATGGGTATGAAGAAGGGGATATTATAGAAATAGATGTAACAGACGATGTTTTAAACTCTTCTTTATGAGATTCATTTTGAAGAATTGCTTCTCAAGCAGCAAGACAAGTAATTATACAAAAAATAGGAGAAAGTGAAAAACAAAAAACATATGAATTATTTAAAGATAAAGTTGGACAAGTTATTAGTACAAAAGTAGTAATGATTGAGTCTGGTAAAGTAATACTTGATTATAATGGAAATCAAGTCATTCTTCCAAAATCAGAACAAGTTTCGAGAGATGTATATGTACCAGATGCGAGATTTTATATTTATGTATCAGATGCATATTTAGATGACAAAACTTGACCAAGAGTTATTTTATCAAGAAAAAATAAAGATATTGTTCCAGCTTTAATTGCTTTGTATGTTCCAGAAATAGGAGATGGAAGTATTATGATTGATAATATTGTCAGATACCCATGAATTAAAACAAAAATTTTAGTTTCTACTAATTATGAAGAAATAGATCCAGCTGGAAGTTTGATTGGACCAAAATGAGTAAGAGTAAAATCAGTTATGGAAGAGCTATCATGAGAAAAAATAGATATTATTGTAGATAATGGAAATATCAGAGAAATTATATCAAAATCTCTTACCCCAGCTTCTGTATTAAAAGTAGAAGTGGATGAAGCAGAGTCACTCGCAAAAGTTTATATTTTACCTTCTGAAAGAGCAAAAGCTATTTGAAAAAATGGAGTCAATATCAATCTCGCTTCTCAATTAACATGATATACTCTCTCTTTGGTTGAAATTGAAGAAAAAATCTAGTTATTAATTTACATATTATGAAAGTATTATTTTTGCAATTAGTTCCAAATGTTTGACATGTTTGAGATATAAAAGAAGTGAGTGATAGTTATGCAAGAAATTTTTTAATTCCAAAAGGATTGGCTAAAAAATTAGATGAAGCAGGTGAAAAAAAATTAAAAATAGAAGAAAAAAAGAAAGAAGAAAATAGAAGAAATTTAGTTGATAATAAACATAAAATAGTTGAATCTTTAAATGGAAAAGAATTATTTTTTACAGCAAGAACTTCATGAAATGGAAAAATATTTTGATGAATAGGTGAGCATGATATTATAGATAAAATATATAAAGATTTTTGAATACAACTCGAAAAAAAACATATTGATATGATCGACTGACATATAAAAAAAATTGGAAAGAAAGATGTTTTTATAAAATTATCGGCTGAAAGTATTTCAAAAATAACCATAATTGTAAAATAAATGAATTATGTAGGAATTGATTTATGAGATAAAAGATGTTGACTTGCTTATTCTAATATGTGATTTATATTTACATTAGATGCAGTTCCCAGATTTACTTTAGTTTCAGAATTAAAAAAGCTTCTCAAAGAAAAAGACATTTGAAAAATTGTTATTGGAATGCCATATGATTTATATGGAAAAAATTTGAAACAATTAGAAAAAACACAAAAATTCATTATAAAACTGAAACAAATATTTAAAGATGCAGAAATAATAGAAATGGATGAACGATTTACAACTTTTGAAGCAATATGATTTTTAAATGATTTTTGAAATAAAAAAGAAATTATGGAAAGAAAAGATAGTATGTCAGCATATCTTATCTTAGAAAGATATTTAAGTAAAAAATAGAAATAAAAAAAAGAATTCACTCGTGAATTCTTTTTTTTATTTCTCAAATTATTGAGCAGCAGGAGCTTCAGTAGCAGGAGCTTCAGTAGCAGGAGCTTCAGTAGCAGGAGCT
>JAVHSE010000050.1:28159-36920 GCA_036172015.1 Patescibacteria group bacterium
CTTCAGTAGCAGGAGCTTCAGTAGCAGGAGCTTCAGTAGCAGGAGCTTCAGTAGCAGGAGCTTCAGTAGCTTCTGGAGATTTTCCACAAGAAGCTAAACTTAACATAGCAATTAATGCTAGAGAAGCGAATAATTTTTTATTCATCTTTTGTATAGTTTATGAAATAAAATATAATAATAATTGGCAATCGTGATTATAGGAAAAATAGAAAGAATTCAACTTTTAATATATTGACAATTATGCAAAATATATTTTTAAAACTTATTTTCTTACTTTTTCCATTTTATATTTCATAATTTTACAGAGGTTTCTAGAGTTGATTTATATTTTCTACTTTTGGTGGCAGTGGATCAAATTTTCTTTTTAAACCAATTCTTCCTTTTTCTTTATTTACTTCGATGACTTCAAATTCTACATTTTCTCATTCTTTGACGATATCGGCAACATTTACTACTTTTGTTGGTGCGAGTTTTGAAATATGAATCATTCCTGATTTTCCATTAAATTCAACAATTGCTCATGTCCCCTCAATTATTTTAGCAATTTTTCCAATACCTTTATATCAAACTTCTGGTTCCCAAATCATAGTCTTTATTTCATCTACTGCTTTTTGTCCTCCAATTTGATCTTTTGCTGTTATGGTAGTATTTCCATCTTCTGCAATTGAGATTTTCACAAAGTATGCTTTTTCCAGTCTTTGAACATTTTCTCAACCTTTTCCGATTACCTCTCTAATCTTTTCTAATGGAATAAATACATTCATAATAAGTGGTGCATATGGAGAAAGATTTGGAGCTACAGTTGGCTGAATTTTCAACATTTCAGCTAAAATATGATTGATTGAAATTCTTGCTTGAGAAAAAGCATTTTCAAATACTTCCATACTTAAGCCTTTAATTTTTACATCCAGTTGCATAGCAGTAATTCCATTTGGAGTCATGGCTACTTTAAAATCCATATCACCTAAAAAGTCTTCTTGTGCTTGAATATCAGATAATATTTTATATTTTCCTGAATTTTCATCATAAATCATTCCTATCGCTATACCAGCAACTGGGGCTGTAATTGGAACTCAAGCTTGCATGAGTGAAAGAGTTGAACCACATATAGCAGCCATCGAACTTGAACCATTACAAGTCATAGTTTCTGAAACTACCCTCATCATATATGGAAAATCAGTTTCGCTTGGTAAAACAGCTTCTAATGCTTTTTCAGCAAGTTTTCCATGTCAAATTTCTCTCCTCCCAACACCTCTGAGCATTCTGACTTCTCCAACTGAAAATGGAGGAAAATTATAGTGGTGAATATATCTTCTCGTAGTTTCTTCGTACATATCATCAACGATTTGAATATCTTCTGGACCTCATAAAGTGGTGATTGATAGTGCTTGTGTCATACCTCTTTGAAATAAAGCTGAACCATGAACTCTTGGGAGTAATCCTGTTTCACATTTAATAGGTCTTACTTCATCAAGTTTTCTTAGATCAAGTCTTTTTGATTGTTCTAAAATATTTTTTCTCATTACTTGTTTTGTTCTTTTGTATACGAGTTCTCCGATAGTGTTCGTATCAATTCATAATTCAGCTGCATTTTCATTGGTCACTCATAGAAATTCTCTTGTTTCTCAATCAAGTTGATCAAGTTGATGTTGGAAATCCTTTTTTCCTAATCAGTAAAGTGATTCAAGTTTTGTATCCGTTAAAAATTCAGCTACTTTATCGAATAAACTTTCATTAACTACATTGTAGTAAGCAGTAATTTCAGGAATACCAAATTGTTTTTTATAATCAACTATAAAATCATTTTGAGCATGACACAGTTTTTGAATTAAGTTTGAAGCAAATTTTAAACCTGCCATCATTTCTTCTTGAGAAACTTCTTTTCCAGCTGATTCAACCATAGTAATTGCATCGAGTGTTCCAGCCACAAGTAAGTTTAATTTTGTATTTTTTTCATCTTCAAATGAAGGATCAAAAATAAAACTTCCACTATTGTTAGATACGATCCTCACTCCAGCTACTGGTCATTCAAATGGAGCACCTGTCATCATAAGTGCAAGAGAAGCTCCTGTGATACCAAAAAATCCTAAATCACTTTCATTGGTTGCAGAAAGTGCTGTTGCGATAATTTGAACATCATTAATAAACCCTTTTGGAAACATTGGTCTAATTGGTCTATCAATCAGTCTTGAAGTCAAAATTGAGCTTTCAGAAGGTCTTCCTTCTCTTTTCATAAATCTATTTCCACCGATTTTACCAGTAGCATAAAATTTTTCTTGATAATCAACGACTAAAGGGAAAAAATCAGCTTTTTCATTCACTCCAATTTCTTTAATACCAGCTGTAACAAATAAAACATTTCCAAAATCATCACTTACGGTCACACTTCCATTTGCTAAAAGTCATAATTTCCCAGTTTCAAAAGTAATATTTTTTCCTCAGATATGGTATGTTTTTTTTAAAGGAATAATATTGATTGCATTTTGATCAGATAATCAAATCATAAAAATAAATTAAAATATAAAGTGATTTTTAAAATAAAAATAAGATTAAGACAAAAAGCTAAATGCAAATCTTTTACATTCAATTTTTTATCTTTTTCTTTGTTTATATGTAAAAATCAATATGATTATAACATTTTTATAAATTTTGCAAAATTTATTTTTTTGTGTTAAAATTAAAAAAATACTTATTAAATTGTTCTATGTCTGAAAAACAAAAACATCAACCAAAATCAACTCCAAAAGAGAAAAAATCTCATGAAAAAGAAAAAACTCTTACAACTAAAAAAGAGTTTTTAAAAGAGAAAAAAGAATGTAAAATAGATACGAGAAAAAAACTCACAAAAATATGCCTTCATACTCTAAAAAATGATATTTGAAATCCTAAAAAATCTTGAAATCTCCGTAAAGTCTCTCAAGAAAAACCATTCAAAAAGGAAATAAAAAATACCCTTCAAGAAGTAAAAACAAAAACACAATCAACGATACAATCAAATAGTCAAAATCATGAACCTAGAGAACAAATTGAAAAGAAATCATTGAAAAACTCTCAAACTATCTTTAAGAAAAATTCTCCTCTTCTTTGAGATAAATTAGCATATAAAAATGAAACTGAAATAAAAAAAAATTACTGAAAAGATGTGAAAAAACTCATTACTAAATATTGTCAGTGATCAGTTATTGACGAAAAGTTTCTCTATTGAGTAATAGCAAGGGAATCAAGGTTTAATAAAAATGCAAAATCATATACAGGAGTAAAATGATTATGACAATTGACGAATGATACTATAAAAACCGTTGTAAATATTAATGAAGCAAAAGTAAGAAATAATCCTGCTGTCGCTGATCTACATGTTACGGATGGATTAAAAAATAAAAAATGAAAATTAGACAAGAAAGAAATATTAAAACCTATAAATCAAATAAAATTTATCATTACTTACTTATCATACTTAGAAGATTTATTTGTAGAAGTAAAAGATAAAAATTTTAAAACAGATCTTATCATTACATCTTATAATCTTTGACCATGAAAAACAAAAGAAATTTTTGATCAATATTATTGAGTGAAAAATTGGGCTGGATTAAAAAAAGCTTTAGAAAGAGCTTCAAATAATGGAAAAATAAGTGAATGAAAATTAAAAGAAGTGGCTGAATATGTTCCAGCAGTGAGAAAATATATACTTCTTGCAAGTTTGTAATATTTTCTTAAACATTAAATTCAAGGTTGTATTATACAGAAATTTTTTCAAAATTAAATACATCTACTACTTTCCCATTTACCATTATATTATCACTTTCAGATAATATAATTGGATTATGATAAGTGTCTCTTGACCTTGGAATAAGATATAAATTATTTCCTTCTTTTTTTGGAATTTTTAAAGTAGCAGCATTATCCACAACAAATAAAAATGCATCATGAGTATTAATAACTTTTTCTTTTTTATCTATAAGTACATAACTTCCATTTTCAATATATTTACCATTAACACTATACTGATTCATAGAAGTTCCTTCTACTTTTACTATAAAATATTCATTTTCATTTCCATGTATAAGTGTTTTCGAAATAGGTAAAGTTCCATATTCATATTGTTCTGCAAAAGCAAGAGGTCTACCAGCATTTGCAATTCATAATATTGGAATATTTAACATAGTTTGAAATCAAATTCCATTTCATAAACGAATGGAGCGAAATCCACTTCATCTTGTTATAAATCAATTTTTTTCAAGAACTTCTAAATATTGCACTACTCATCTTTTTGATTTTTGATGAGTTAAAATTTGTAATTCTTCAATAGTTGGAGATTTTCCATATCTTCCTATAAAGTCACTAATAATATCCAGTACATTTTGTTGTTTATCTGTAAGCATATTTACATAAATTATATACTAAAGTATGTATCTATTATATATTTTTAAAAAATAAGTCAAATTGATTTGAATAAAATGTGATTTGAATAAAACTCTGTATTTTCCAGAGATATTTATAATAATAGTATTATATAACTTCCCCTATTAAAACCCAATTTTGAATTCAAATAATTTTTACATTTACAATATCTCCAATTTGAATATTTTCTTTTTTAAAAAAAAATACTTCTTTAAAATTTCTGGTTCTTCCATAAAATTGCTCTTCTTTTTCTCAAGAAATCAATATTTCTTCTATAGCTCAGATCATTTTTATTCCTCTTTTTTTTACATTTTCTTCTAAAACGGAATTTAATATATGCCATCTTTCTGCTTTTACACTTTCAGAAATATCATCTGGATAGAGCTTCGATGCCAGAGTTCATGTTCTTACACTGTACCTGGCAATATAGACATAATCAATTTCTAATTCTCGTATTGCATTCACGGTATCTTGAAACATTTCATCTGTTTCACCACTATAACCAACTATTATATCAGTTGATATAGAGAAATAAGGATCCTTATTTCTTAAATATAAAACCATATTTTTAAAATCAAGATAGGTATGTCTTCTATTCATTTTTTTTAATATTTCATCATTTCCAGATTGCAGAGCAAAATGAAGGTAATGACAAGTTTTTTCTAGATCAAAATGAGCATCAAGAATATCTTGAGTCATATCATGGGGATTGGATGAAGTAAAACGAATACGATTTATTCATTCAATATTATTTATATCATTGAGTAATTTTCGAAACGGAGAAATTCCAAATCAATCATTCCAGGATGATTTTTCTTTATTCCAAACTGAGAGATTTTGTTGTTTGCCATATGAATTTACATTTTGACCAATGAGAGAAATTTCTTTCGTTCCATTTTGTGCTAATTTTTGAATTTCCTCGATAATCTCATTTTTTTCTCTTGAAACTTCTTTTCATCTCGTATATGGAACAATACAAAAAGTACAAAAATTATCACATCCAGTTTGAATAATAACCGAAGCAGAAAATTTATTTTCTCTCAATTGTGTTTGTTTTAAGTAATCATCAAATTTATCATCATTTCCTATTTTTTCTCAATATATATGACTAAAAATCAAATTTAAATATTTAATTTCTTCAATTCTAATCGTAAAATCAAAATTATTGACACGAGAAAAGAGATCATCATCAGCATTTAAAATTCAAGTATTCTTTTCTATGAGTTCTATTTTTTTTATTTTTATTTTCGTAATATTTTCTCAGAGGTATTTTTTATGCAATCCAGTTTTTCTCACCATACATCCAGTAATTCAAACAATGCTATTCGTTTGTCATTTTTCTTTTTTTCATTGATTGATTTTTTCTATTTCATGCAGTAATCAAAAGACTCTATTTTCTCATTTCTGTCTGACACTACAAGTATTTAATATAATTATATCAGCATCTGTATAATCAGAAGTTTTCTTACATCCAGCTTGTAATAATATCATATGTATTTTTTCGCTATCAGCTTGATTCATTTCACAACCAAAAGTTTTTAAAAAATATTTTTTCATATTCTATATGTTTAATAATTTATTTTGGTGCATTATATAAAAAAAAAATAACCAAGCAAACATTTTTACTTGGTTAAAAAATAAATAATTATTTTTTATGTTTATTTAACATCCATACATATATCAATAGTTAATAAATAAAGCAAATATATTAAAACATATATACTATTTATTGTCAAATTTTTATTTTTTTGAATATTATATATCGTAAATATTTTTTATACCACGAATTCCTTTTGCTTTTTTAAAAAAATATTTACAATGAAGATAGTTTACCAATAAATAGATATTATACCAATGAAAAAACATGAAATATTTTTTTCAATCATAAAAATACCACTTGATTTTATTATTATATTTTGAAGTTTTTTTCTCTCAAAAAATATAAGAGAATGAAATGATTTTATACCTTGACTTTATTTACCCCTACAAATAATTGATAATACGAGTCTGATTCAATTTGCCATTTTTGGAAGTTTTTTATATATACTTATATTTTTTATTCATGGATTGTATTCTATGAAAATAACGAGTTCAAAAATAAAAGAATTTTTAGATATTATTTTATACAGTATATATTGGTTTTTGTTTTTTTCTGTATTTATCTATTTTTGATGATGATTTTTTTATAATACTCAAATTCCAAGATTAATTATATTATTTACCTTAATGATTTGAGTGATAGGAATTATCATGGAAAGAATTATTTTAAATAAGATACAACATATATTTCTTGATAAAAAAATTATATCAAAAAGAAAAGTTATATTGATAAATAATAAAAATGATCATAAGATAAAAGATATAATAAATGATATAAATGAAGCAAATATTTATGAAATTATATGATATATCAATCAAACAAAAATAGAAAATACGAAACTCCATTATCTATGAAATCATCAAAATATTTTAGACATAATGAAAAACAGAGATATAGATGAAATTTTATATATTGACAGCGATTTTTCTACCAAAGATCTGTATAATATTTGGGATTTTTCAAGAATTTATGGTATTAGATACAGATATTTGACCAATACTTTTGATGTTACAAAAACAAACACAACGATTTCTCTTTTAAATAAAATTCCTGTTATTGAAATAAAAAATACTTCACTTGATGCGGGATGAAGAGTTTGTAAAAGAATAATTGATATATGTTTTAGTTTTCTTTGAATCATTTTACTCCTTCCTTTTTTTATAATTATTTGAATTATTATAAAACTTGAAGATCCAGAAGGACCAATTATATATAAAAATTTCAGAGTATGACAAAATGGAAAAAAGTTTCGTTTATATAAATTGAGATATTTAAAATGGCAATATTGTATTAAAGATAGTTATGGAATAGACAATAAAGATGATGAAGCATTAAAATTTGAAGAAAAATTAATCAAAGAAAAATCAAGTAGAAAAGGTCCACTATATAAAATAAAAGATGACCCAAGAAAAACAAAAATATGAAATATTATTGAAAAATATTCTATTGATGAATTACCACAATTAGTGAATGTATTTCTTTGAAATATGAGTTTAGTATGACCAAGACCTCATCAACCAAGAGAAGTAGAAAAATATAAAATTCATCAAAAAAGAGTCCTAACTATTAAACCTTGAATTACCGGATTAGCACAAGTAAATGGAAGAGATAATAATAATTTTGAAGACGAAGTAAATTTAGATATATTTTATATAGAAAATTGGAATTTTTTACTTGATATAAAAATATTTTTAAAAACATTCACTATTATTATCAATAGAAAGTAATAGTATTATCAATAACAAACCGTATATGAAAAAAACTTTTTTATTTTTTATAATTCTCTTATTGCCTAGAATTACCTTTTGAACTGGAATTGAGAGTAAGAGTGATACTTGAGAAACGATACCAATAGAAACAAATATACATTATACACTTGATATCAGTAATGAAATAGAGAAAGAATATAAAGATGCTATTAGTATAAATAGTATGTATAAAATAGATCTTACTCATTTTAAAACAAGTATGGAAATACTCTATCCTGAAAAAGAATTTATTTTTCAATGGAATATGAAGTGAATTAAATCACAAAGTTGAGTTATTTTTGAAAAAGTTTTTAAAGAAAAATGAGAAAAAGAATTAGAACTCATAGTAAATGAAATTATACAAACAAACACTGACAGTGGTGCTCATTATACAGAAGAAAAAGTACTACTCAATAAGATATACCCAATACTCGTTTTCGAAAAAAGTTTTTTTCTTATATATTCAGATGAAATAGAAAAGACAGATATAGATAATTATATAGAATTTTCAAAAAAAGATGGTGTATTTATAAATAAAATAGGCCCCCTAACTAAAACAGATGTAGAAATAAGTTCTATTATGAATAATATCGAAAAATATGAAAAAGAATGATGACTCAAATCTGACTTTATTACTTTTCGGTGATCAAGAGATTTTATTTTTAATATTTTATCAAAAATAAGTTGAGAAATTCAAGCGAATAAAGAATTTAAATTTAAAAAATTGAATATCATCTCTATTTCATCATTTAATTTAAATATTTTAGAAAATTACTTAAAAAACTTTTTAGCTAATAAACCTTGGCTTGATAAAATTATACTCTTAAATGAAAATGCGAAATATATCATTCTCAATCAAAATCTTATTGATGATTTAAAATCAGAACTTACTAAAAACAAATATAATTTTATTGATGTAAATCTACAACAAAATAAAGTAAATACTATATTGTTTATATCAAAATTTAGTTACTATCAACCCATATGATTTCATCAAAAAATACAAAAAATGGCT
>JAVHSE010000051.1:0-10674 GCA_036172015.1 Patescibacteria group bacterium
ATGAAAACAGAATTTGAAAAAGCAATAAATCCTATTTTAGATACATATGATTTTTTCGATCATAATACAAAAAATATTATAAAATTAGCTTTGGCAAATAGATTTCTCAGTTCTCAAATGTGATGAAATATCATGTGAAGTATGGATCAAGTAACACAAGCAGTCGAAAATACTGATACAGAAGCTCTTTTAAATATATGATCATCTTCTCCATGATGAAATGATACTTTGCAAAATCAATTTCAAACTATTTTAGCTCCGTATATACAAGGTTTTGATACACTTCAAAATAATATCAATGCTATGACTCCATCATTAACTCAACAGCAAAAGCAAAATATGATTTCTCATATACCATATTTTCAACATCCTGAAATGATAGAAACTTGATTTGATAAAAATATATTTTCACAGTTAAAAATTGAAAATAAAGATATTCCATGAAATCTATCTCTCTGAATACCAGAGCAAGAAAGACTAAAAATGTATATATTAAATTCGAGAAAAAAAATTGAAACAATAGCAACACAATTACAATGATGAGAACAAGTTTTAGAAATGTCTTTGTGAATAATGACTCATCCATGAATGATAGGAGAGAGTATGAATAGTATAGTAGAACTACTTTTAAAAATACCGATATTGTGAGATATGATAGCATTTTTTCTTGGACTGAATGGAAAAAATCCTCTTGAAGACCTCAATGCTCAAAAAGATTTATTTCGATCACTGCAAAGTTTACAATCATTTGGTCTGCAATATGATAAAAATGGAAAGCAAACAGCTCGTTGATCAGGAATATGGGAAAATATTGATCTCAGTTTTATTAAATATAGTGAAGTAAAAGATGAATTAAAACAAATTCATGATCTCAAAGGAAATAAAAAAACAGATGATTTTTGGAATGAAATATTTCATAATGGATTTGAAAAAGATGGAATAAAAATCAAATTTTCTATTACGGCTGAGCAAAGAAAAGATGGAAAAATCAATTCTGAAGAATTCAAACAAATAGTGAAAGAGGGGTTTCAATCGTATGAACAAGAAAAACAACAACAAGAAATCAAACAAAAACAAAAAGAACAAAAACTAGAAGCACAAAAACAAAAAGAACAACAAAATGAAATAGAAATGACAAAAAATGCTCTCACACTTTTAAAATGACAGACGATTTCGGGTTTGACTGATACTGGAAATCTATGAAATTACCATGATTTTAAACAAATTTCTGTTGCTCAAATTTGATCAATAACAACTGAAAATACAGAATCTACTCTCAAAACAGCTTTGGGAGCATGATGGAAAGTATGAATAGTTTCTCATACTTCTGACTTTGAAACGATCAAACAAACGACTCCAAAAGTGATAGAAGCACTCAAAAAAGCACTTTTATTTGTGAAACAATTTCTGGAAACTCCAGAATGAAAAAAAATTGATACCAAAAAAACAATTGGGAATCTCATTGATACTTCTGATTTTAAAAATTTTATTACCAGTCAGGAAACAGAAAATAATAAAGAAGATCAAACTCTCATAGAAGCTCAAAAAACAGAAATATTTATAAAAGAAATTCAAGACCTTGTTTGAAATGAAAATTCATGAAAAGATCTCAATAATATCGATACAACAAAAATATTTTTTGATGCTGAAAAACAACAAATGAAAATAGGAGAGACTTTTTATACAATAACTTGATTATGAAATGGAATAAAAATTGAGAGCATTTCTATTGATAAAGAAGAAGTTATATTTCATGGAAAACAATGAATTATTTCTGGAAAAGCAACAATGAAAAAAACAGATTTTATAACTGGGATTGGAGATTTAATCAAAAATGGAAAATTTGAATATAAAAAAGATGAGACAAATATTTCTATACAAAAACAACAAGTTTAAAAACATTTCATTTTTATAAAATGTGTCGTGGAAACTTTTTGCATTAAAAATAAATTCTATATAATCATTATATTATTATATAATTTATATATTATGCTCAAAGATAATGACACATTTTTGTTTGATTTAATCCAAGCAGAATCAAAAAGACAAGACGAAGAAATAGAACTTATTGCTTCAGAGAATTATGTTTCAAAAGATGTTTTAGAAGCAAACGGAAGTATTCTCACGAATAAATATTCAGAATGATATCCTGGAAAAAGATATTATGCTGGACAAGAATTTATTGATCAAATTGAGCAACTCGCTATAGATAGAGCAAAAGAATTATTTGGAGCAGAATATGTAAATGTACAACCACTTTCATGAAGTCCTGCAAACTTAGCAGTATATTTATGAGTACTCAAACCAGGAGATACAGTCTTATGACTCAGTTTAGATCAAGGTGGACATTTAAGTCATGGGCATCCTTTAAATTTTTCAGGGCTACTGTATACTATTATTCCATATACTCTTAATAAAGAATCAGAGATTATAGACATGGATGAAGTAGAAAGACTCGCAATAGAACATAAACCACAAATGATTTTAGCTTGATTTTCTGCATATTCTAGAAATCTCGATTGGAAAAGATTTAGAGAAATTGCTGATAAAGTAGGAGCTATTTTAATGGCTGATATTGCTCATATTGCTGGTCTTGTTGCTGGATGAGTTTTAGAAAACCCAGTTCTATATTGTGATATTGTTACTACGACTACCCATAAAACATTGAGATGACCAAGAGGAGCTATTATTATGTCAAAAGAAAAATTTGCAAAGCAACTCGCAAGAGCTGTTTTTCCTGGAGTTCAAGGTTGACCACATGAAAATCTTATTGCTGCCAAAGCAGTAGCTTTTAAAGAAGCACTGAAACCAGAATTTAAAATCTATGCGAGACAAGTAGTAGACAATGCGAAAGTTTTAGCAAGTGAACTGATGAATCATTGATTTAGAGTTGTTTCCAATGGAACTGATAATCATCTCGTTTTAATTGATGTATTTTGAAGTTTTTGAGTGACTGGAAAAGAAGCTGAAAAAGCTTTAGAAATGGTTTGATTGTCTACGAATAAAAATATGATCCCCTATGATCCAAGAAAACCTCTTGATCCTTCTTGAATCAGAGTTTGAAGTCCAGCAGCGACTACGAGAGGTATGAAACAAAATGAAATGAAAATAATAGCGAGAATATTTAAAGAAGCAGTTTTATATAAAGATGATGAAAATAAATTAAAATGATTAAAGCAAGAAGTTTTAGAGTTATGTAAAAAATTTCCTATTTATAAATAAAAAAATATTTATGGAAAGAAATTTAATGATGATTTTTGTATCATCAATAGGAATATCATTTTTCTTTATACTTCTCTTTAAAAAATTATTTTATAAATGGAAGATACTCGATAATCCTATAAAATATAAAAAAGAGAGAGCTCCAATTCCATATAGTATGGGGGTTATATTTTTTTTATCTTTTTTTATTTTATCGTATTTTTTTGTAGAACATACTTATAAGCTCTACCTCATTTGGTTTTTTTGATTTATTATCACACTTGTAAGCTGTATCGATGATATGTTAAATGTGAGTCCTAAAATAAGACTTATTATTCAAATTATTATTTGAGCTACTATTTGACTTACCGCTATTAAAGTTTGATATATGACTAATATATTTGGTTGAGTTTTAGATTTAGACAAATATTTTCTAGAAATTCTCAATTATAAAATTTATATAGTTTCTCTTATATTTACTATTATTTGGTATGTTTTTATATTTAATTCCCTCAACTGGACAGATGGTATAACTGGAAATACCTCGGGTTTATCTATTATTAGTTTTTTTATTATTTTTTTACTTGGATATAATTTATATTCTACTGATAATTATATATGAGGAATAAAAAATGCTGAATTTATTATGCAGTTAAGTTTCATGTTGGTTTGAATTATTCTTCCATTTTTCTATTTTGACTATAAAGAAAAAATATTAATGTGAGATAGTGGAAGTATGTTTCTTGCTTTTATGCTCGCAACTTTAGCCATTATTTCTGGTGGAAAAATAGCGACCGTTTGAGTCGTTTTTGGTATATATAGTATCGATGCTGTCTATGTTATATTTAATAGAATGAAAAATAAAAAAAATCCTCTTTCATGAGATTTTACTCATCTTCATCATAGACTTCTTGATCAAGGACTTTCAAAAAATCAAGTATTAATTTTTGTATTTTTTTCGAGTTTCTTTTTTGGATTATCAGCATTATTTGTTGATAAAATATGAAAAATAATCCTCTTTGTAATTATTGTTTTTTTTGTTATATTTATTCCAAACATAATTTCTAAAATAATAAAAAATGAAAAAAAATAATTTTTGATTTACATTTATAGAAATATTAGTAGTTATTAGTATATTAGCTTTGGTATCATCATTTTCAATAAGTAGTTTGAATAAAGGTTTCGAAAAACAATCACTCAAAAGTGAAATCAATATTTTTTCAGACACTATAAAAAATCTTGATAATGATTTGGGGATCAATATTACTGATTATAAATTGTATCTTTTAACCGGAAGTTATTATTACTATTATACGAATAATTTGTATAAAAATACTACTCAGTATATAAGCTTTACTTCTATGAGTGGGTCCTCATTTACATGAACGATAAAAACCAATGACACTCTAAAAAACGACATGAGGATTGATATATATATGAATGAGAAACAAAATAATTCTACCAATCTTTCATCTACATGAGAATTTATTTATAAAATGTCAAGAAAATGAAAATATGAATTTAGGAGTTTTATTGGAGCATCATCATTGAATCAAATTTCTCTTGAATTTTTTTCAAAAACAGATATAAAGAAGCCAATTAATATTATCAGTATACAAGATGATATTGGAAATAGTTACACATGAGTTATTATAAAAAATAATTTATGATGAAAACAAATATTTACCACGATGACTGAATCTGGTATAGATTCAAACTTACACCTTGATTTTGAAATGATTGGTTCACATGAATCTTTAATATTAACTCATAAATAATGAAAATAGCATTTTTTTGAACTGGAAATTTTTCTAAAAATATATTAGAAAATATATATAATGATTACAAAGATGTAGATATTGTTTCAGTAGTAAGTCAAGTAGATAAACCTTTTTGAAGAAAACAGGAACTCATACCAACCCCAATAAAAAAATTTTCACTCGATAATAATTTACTCGTTATTCAGCCAGAAACATTAAAACATAATACTGAATTTTTTACTTCTTTAGAGTTATGAGATCTTGATTTTATAGTGGTAGTAGCATATGGAAAAATTATTCCAACTGAAATTTTAAACATACCAAAATATGGATGTATTAATATACATGGAAGTATTTTACCAAGGTATCGTTGAGCAAGTCCTATTCAGGAAAGTTTAAAAAATTGAGATAAAAAGACAGGATTGACGATTATGTATATGTCAGCATGAATGGATGAATGAGATATACTGAAAATAGAGGAAATACCTATAGACATTTCAGACAAAACACTAGACATATTTGAAAAATTTGAATGATTTGGAGCAAAACTTTTAGTAGAGACACTGTATGAAATTATTGCTGGAAAATGAATTTCTATTCCTCAAGACCATTCAAAAGCAAGTTATTGTAAAAAAATAGAAAAAGAAGATGGAAAAATAAATTTTCAACAAGAATGAAATAGTATTTATAATAAATTCAGAGCTTATACACCATGGCCTTGAATGTATACTTATTATAATAAAAAAAAATTTGATATTATGGATTGTTTTTTTGAAGAAAATAATATTATATTTGATGAAGATTTTAAACTTGGAGATGTCATAGAATTCGAATATCATGGAAAAACAAGTATTGGGATACTTTGTATTGGATGAATATTAATTTTGAATAAAATAAAACTTGAATGAAAAAAAGAAATGAGTATAAAAGATTTTATAAATGGAAACAAAGATTTTTTAGATTATAATTTTATTAATAACTTATAAATTATGTTCAATATAGCACTGAATACTTTTAAAGAAATTGTAAGAAATAAATTTTTATATCTTATATTGGTTTTTGCATTTTTGATGCTTATTTTTTCTATTTCTCTTTGAAAATTAACTATATGAGAAGATAATAAGGTTATTGTAGATTTTGGTATTTCTATGATTGAAATATTTAGTCTTATTTGAGTATTGTTCGTTGGAAGTCAATTATTATTCAAAGAAATTGAATGAAAAACTATATTTTTGATTCTATCAAAACCGATTCAAAGATATGAATTTATTTTATGAAAATTTTTCTGATTTTCATTTGTTATATTTCTCATTACTTTTTTACAATCAATTCTTTATATAGGAATATTATTTTTTAAATGAATCAGTATTGAGCCTCTTATCATTTTTTCACTGGTATTTATATTTTTAAAATTAATTACTCTTATTGCTTTGGTCTTATTTTTCTCTACTTTTATGTCAAATATATTGACTATAATTGTCTCGTTACTCATATATGTTTTGAGTCATAGCTTTGGCATACTTCTTGATTTAGTTATGAGAATAAAAAATGAAGTTGCTATTATATGAGTGCAAATACTGCAACTTGTATTTCCTCCTTTTGAAGCTATGAATTTGAAAGATTATATAGGAAGTTTTGTTCATTTTGATACTTTGTTTTATATCCAAAATATAGTATATAGCCTTTTTTATCTCATTTTAATTTTATTTTTTACTGTTTTAATTTTTAATAAAAAGAAGTTTGAAAATTAATTATCCTGACAATGAAGAATTTTTTTCTCTTTGATTTTATGTAGATGGAAGAGTTCTTATTCCAAGAAATGATACTGAAGTTATCGTAGAACAAGCTCTTCAAGAATTTCATGATGAAAATATAACTTATATTGATATAGGAACTGGAAGTTGATGTATAGCTATAGCAATTTTAAAAAATCTTCATTTTAATATACAAAAAACTTATTGACTTGATATTTCCTCAGATGCTTTAGAGGTGGCAAAAATTAATAGAGATAAACATAATTTAGGAAATACACTTATTTTAACTCAGTCAGATTTATGAGAAGTATTTTTAAATAAAACTTATATTATAGACTCAAAAAAAATTATTATTACTGCAAATTTACCATATATAAAAAATGGAGATATTGCGAATATGGATAAAGAAGTATTAGAAAATGAGCCTCATATTGCACTTTTTGGATGAGAAAAAACTTGATTTGAAATATATGAAAAACTTATTTGACAAATTCTTGAATTAAAAATTCTTTTTTCTCTAGATATAATTTTATTTATCGAAATTTGATTTGATCAATATGAGTATTCAAAAAATTATCTCACAGATTTATGTCTTAAATTTGAATTCTATAAAGATTTAAATAATATTTATAGAGGTATAAAAATTATATTTTAGTTCGTATCTTATAAATTACTCATATGATTAAAAATGTATTAAGTTATATTTTTCCATTTGTATCAAATAGACAATCTGAACATAATGGAAATTTAAAAATTATGTTCGTCAATGGAAAAAAAATCTTAAACACGAAAGATGCGAATTATTCATTTGGTTCGCTTCATAGAATTATGAGATTTGCACTCACTCAAATAGACTATACTCGTACAGATGATATTTTACTACTTTGATTAGGTTGATGATCTGTTATAGATCTTATTAGAAATGAATTCCACCTCTCAAATACCATAAGAGTAGTTGATATAGACCCTGTTATAATAGATATAGCAAGAAAAGAATTTTCACTCGATTCATATGAAAATACTGAAATTATTTGTCAAGATGCATATGATTTCGTTCAAAAAAATTCAAAAAAACACTGACTCATTATTATTGATTTATTTATTAATAATAAAGTTCCAGAAAAGTTTTATAATGATATTTTTTGGTGATCTATATGTAAGATTTTATCTGAAAAATGACAAATCATTTTTAATACTATGATTCAAACGACTCATAACGAATTATTTCAAAAGATAATCACCTATCTTGAAGAAAAAGGATTTCTTATTTCGGTTCATGATAAAGTTTGTTCCACTAATATTATGATTCTTGCAAAGAAAATATAACTAAATTCATTATTTTACTACTATATTTACTATTTTCCCAGTAACATAGATTTCTTTTATGATTTCTTTTCATTCAATCCATTTTTGGATTTCTTTCATTTTTTTTGCTTTTAAAAGGACATTTTCTTTTGTATCAGTTACTTCTATTTCTAATTCTCATCTGAGTTTTCCTAGAACTTGAATTCAAATAACAATGCTCGTATCTTGTATAATATTTGCATCATATTGAGGCCAAGAACTTAAATGAATAGATTGTTTTTCTCCTAAAGAATACCAAATTTCTTCTGTTATAAATGGGACAAACGGAGCAAGAATTTGTAAAAATATTTTTAAATTCTCTTTTGATATACCTTTATTTAAAACACTATTGAGAAAAATCATAGCTGTTGAAATAGCAGTATGATAGGCAATATTTTCTATATCTTCTTGAATTTTTTTAATACTTTTATGTAAAAGTTTAATGGTTTCATCATCATCTTTTGGTATAATTTTTTCTTGTAAAGCATGTATTTTATGAATAAATCTATTGACTCCTGCAATAGCAGAAGTAGACCATGGCACTCATTCTCAATATGGACCCATAAACATAATATAAGCTCTCATGGTATCAGCACCATATTTTTCTATAACATCATCTGGATTGATAACATTTCCCCATCTTTTTGACATTTTTCTTCCATCTTCTCATTGTATAAGTCCATGTTGGACTCTTCTTTTATACGGTTCTAAGACTGGCACTATTCATAAATCATAGAGCACTTTATTCCAAAATCTTGAATAGAGTAAATGCACGGTAGTATGTTCAGCTCATCCAAAATATATATCAACAGGCATAAAATATTTTAATTTTTCTTGACTGGCAAATTCAGTATCATTTTTAGGATCAATGTATCTTAAAAAATACCAGCTTGATCCAGCCCATTGAGGCATAGTGTTGGTTTCTCTTTTTCCACTGAGATTTTTAGCAAGTTGAATATGGACAAAATTGTCTATTTTAGCAAGGGGGGATTGTCCATCTCCAGATGGTTCGTAGTTTTCTATTTCTGGTAAAATAAGAGGTAAATTTTTATCAATAACAATCTTAGAATCAATGGAATCATAAATTTTTGAAAATACTTTTTGATTAATTATTAATTCCCTTACTTTTCCATGACAAGTAGAAAAATCACAAATTGATTCTCTATCTTTTGGATCTCTTTTTAAAATATAGGCTAAATTTGGATCAATTGCTTGAGATAATTCGCTAATATGAGGTAGTTTTTTTATGTTTTCAATTTCTAGATGAATCAATGGAATTGGCTCTCACCGATATCTTTGACGAGAAAAAAGCCAATCTCTGAGCTTATAATTAGATATTTTTTTTCAAAAATTATTTTCAAATGCAAATTGAGTGAGTTTTTCACGAGCTTCTTCACTTTTTAAACCACTAAATTCTCAAGAATTGACTAAAACCCCATCTTGTATAAACGGAAGTTCTTGTCAAAATGAAAGCGATGCTTTTATTGGTAAATCATACTTTTTTGCAAATTCAAAATCTCTTTCATCATGAGCTGGAACAGCCATAACAGCTCATGTTCCATAATTTCAAAGCACATAATCAGCTATCCAGAGAGGAAATTTCTCATTATTATAAGGATTTATAACATAAGAACCTGTAAATATTCAAGTTTTATTTTTATTTAACTGAGTTCTTTCCATGGCAGATTTGTTCTTTGTATTCTCAATATATTCTTGGCAAGTTTTTTTTTGTTCTTCAGTAATAAATTTTGATATTTCTGGATGATCAGGAGCTATAACAGCATAGGTCATACCAAAAACAGTATCTATACGAGTGGTAAACACTGACAATTTCATTTCATTATGTCAAAATAATTTCATTTCAAATTCACACCCTTCCGATCTTCAGATCCAGTTTTTTTGACTGGTTTTTATATATTCTGGCCAATTCACATCAGATAAATCATTTCAAAGTTTATCGGCATATTTGGTAATAGCTAAAAACCATTGTTTCATGAGTTTTTGTTCGACTTCATTATCACATCTTTCACATTTCCCATCAATCACTTCTTCGTTTGCTAATCCAGTTTTACAACTTGGACACCAATTAATAGGTGCTTTTTTTTCGTAAGCAAGTCATGCTTCAAAAAGTTTTAAAAAAATCCATTGTGTCCATTTATAATATTTTGGATCAGTCGTATCAATTTCTCTTTCCCAGTCAAAACTTGGTCAAAATGATTGAATTTGTTTTTTAAAAGTAGCTATATTTTCTTGAGTAAAAATATCAGGATGTTTTTTGTTTTTAATAGCAAAGTTTTCAGCAGGTAATCCAAAAGCATCCCATCACATACAATTTAAGACATTATATCAACACATTCTTTTATATCTCGCATAGATATCAACAGCCGTTTGTCCTTTTACATGTCAAACATGAAGTCAAACTCATGATGGATAAGGAAACTCTATAAGAGTATAGATTTTTGGTTTCGTCGTATCATTACTTGTTTTATAAGTTTGATTTTTTTCCCATTCTTTTTGCCATTTTTTTTCAATTTCTTGATGATTATACATTCATTTATAATTAAAAAATAATATACTGTATTATATAAAAAAACTTTGATTTCTCAAAGTTTTTT
>JAVHSE010000052.1:0-10529 GCA_036172015.1 Patescibacteria group bacterium
TTTAATTTTTACAACCAAATAAAGAAACAATACATGTTCTGACTCCATAATATCTTCAGCTGAGTCTAACTCTCACTTTAAAAAAGTTTCCATAACAATAAGCTCTTTATGATTTTCATTAAAAATCAATTTAGAACTTACTTCTTCTATTTTTGTTATATCTATCATTATTTTTGATTATATTATAAATATTTTACCATATATTCTCACTCTTGAGTGTATCATCTTTTTTCATAATATCATCTCACTCACACTCAAGCAATTACAGACATTTTATCATATTTATTATTTTTTGCAATTTTTTCAGCTTCAAAAATTAATTTTTTTCAGAATCAAAGATGTTGTCAAAATACACTTCCTGGTTCTCAAATACTCAATTGATCTCAAAAAGTATGAATTTCACGAATAAGAGCTGATCATTGTAATTGTGGTAAAATTTGATATAAAGGATCATTTATTTCGCTTTTTGGAAGCCTGAGTCTCAAAAGTGAAAAAATCGTTCTATCAATTTTATCTTCAAAAGTAAGAAAAAATTCCCTTCCATTACTAGCTTCATATTCATATATATAGAGAGTGGCTGTTTCAGGATTATTTATTTTGTCTTTTATTTCCCTGTGCCTGATATCAACGAGTTTGACTCATTTTTTATGAAGTCGTTCTTCTACTAATTGTCGTAAATTACTCAGATGACTTCCAGCGAGTATTTCAGATGCTGGTATATCTCTATATGTTCTATTGAGTCTCACATATTCTGGAATCATTTCTTCTAAATCGGCTGTTAAACTGATCAAAGTTTCGTCATCATAGGGAGTAAATCAACCATTTTTCCATATTTGTGTTAATTCAGCTTTATCAGTCACTACCATAGGATATATTTTGAGTTCATCAGGTCGAAAGTCTGGATTATCAAAGACTTCTTGCAATGATTTTCTATCTAAATCAGGATTACTTCCAAGTAAATTTGGCATCATATGAGCGACTACTTTAAATCAAGCATTTTTGAGTATTTTTGTAGCTGCTCTGCTTTGGGCATTTCAGTGTCATCTTTTATTGAGTATATTTATTTCATCAATCGTCGTTTGATATCATATTTCTACTCTTGTGACTCAATATTGTCTCAATTCAAGAATTTCTTTTGGTGTAATCCAGTCAGGACGAGTTTCAATCGCTATTCCAATCACTCGACAACGAGCCGTTTCGTTTTTTTTCTTTGCTTCTTCTAAAGTTTTTGATTTTTTGAGCCCATATCCAGCTTTGAGTTTAAAAGTAGCAAATTTATCACTCGAGAGATCAGTGCTTTCAATATACCCCTTCATTTCATCATAAGTATTAAAAGCATCATATACACTTTTTATAAATTCATCTTTATAAGCTTTTGGATACACTGACCATGTTCCACCAATAATTCTGACATCATTTTTTTCTATTTTATGCCCAGTGATTTCTAATGATCTCAGACGATTATGAATTTGAAGTATCGGGTTAAAATCATTGAGTTCTGCTCTTTGTACAGCTGGTTCATTTGGAATATAAGATTTTGGTAAGCCTTCAAAAGTAGGACAATATACACATTTTCCAGGACATCAAAAAAACTTGGTCAACAGACTAATCACTGTCACTCATGATAAACTTCTCACTCATCTTTTTCTTATGATTTTACGAAAAGAATTGCTTTCTTCAAATATACCTGTTTTGATTCATTCATTATATCTTTGTATAATTTCTATGCTTGCCAGTGGTTGTTTGAGGGTATATGTTTTATAAATTTCATTTTTTATTTTATGAAAACTATCTTTTGTCAAATTTGGTATTTTTAATCCAGCATAGATTATTTTATCAATTATTTCTTGTGTTTTCATCATGGTTTTATGTTTTAAATAAGAACAGTATTGTATAAATTTTTATAGTTTAGTCAATAAAAAGACCTGAAGATATCTTCAAGAAACCTCTGCAATATGAACAAATAAGCTAAATCAATTTGCTTTTTATAAAATTACTATATAATATATAGCAATTTTATTATTAATTTAAAAATATGGATTTTTACAAAGAAAGTATTTTACTCCACAAAAAGTATGTTTGAAAATTAGAAACCAATAGTAAAGTAGAGGTAAATGATAAAAATGATCTCAGTATTTGTTATTCTCCTGGAGTAGCTGAACCTTGTAGAGAAATAGCTCGTGATAAATCAAAAGTATACGATTATACCCTCAAAGCAAATACAGTCGCTGTTATTAGTGATGGAACGGCTGTACTCGGACTTTGAGATATTGGTCCAGAAGCTGGACTTCCCGTTATGGAATGAAAATGTGTATTATTTAAAAGATTTGCTGGAATCAATGCTTTTCCAATTATGCTCAATACAAAAAATACGGAAGAAATTATTCAAACCATTAAAAATATTGCTCCGACTTTTGGTGGTATTAATTTAGAAGATATTTCAGCTCCGAGATGTTTTGAAATAGAAGAAAGACTGAAAGCTGAACTTGATATTCCAGTTATGCATGATGATCAACATGGAACGGCTATTGTTTGTCTTGCTGGAATTATTAATGGAATCAAATTACTTGGAAAAACAAAAGAAAATATAAAAATCATTGTCAATTGAGTATGAGCTGCTGGAGTTGGTATTACGAAACTCCTTTTACTCTATGGATTCAAAGATATCATTATGGTAGATAGTGTTGGAGTTATTCATAAATGAAGAGCATGACTCAATCCAGTCAAAGAAATGCTCACTGATATCACCAATACTGCTTGTTTAATAGACGAAAATCATAACGATTGTATTAAGGGATGACTCGCTGAAGCTGTAAAAGGAAGAGATGTTTTTATTTGAGTATCAGCTCCTGGAGTACTGACTCAAGATATGGTAAGAAGTATGAATAGAGACCCAATGATTTTTGCTATGGCAAATCCAACTCCTGAAATTATGCCAGAACTTGCTTTAGAAGCGGGAGCAAAAATAGTAGCTACCGGAAGAAGTGATTATCCAAATCAAATCAATAATGTTTTAGTTTTCCCATGAATTTTTAAATGAGCTCTCAAAAATAGAGTCAAAACTATTACGGATGAAATGAAAATACAAGCTGCTGAAAATTTAGCACATTTTGTAAAAAATCCAACTTTTGATAAAATAATTCCATCTCCATTTGAAGAATGAATTGCTGATTTAATTGCAGATGCTATAAAATAATTTGATTAAAATGAAAAAGCTATAAAATGTTTTTAGAAAAAATATTTTATAGCTTTTTATTATGGATGAATTATTAAAAAAATACGATATAGAATTAAGTGAGAAACAAAAGGATTTATTTGAAAAATTTTTGAAAATTTTTAGAGAAACCAATAGTCAAATTAATCTTTCAGCTATTCGAGATGAGGTGTGAATTATAGAAAAACATTTTATTGATTCTATTTTGCTGACAAAATTTTGCAGTATCGAATGAAAAGTACTTGATTTGTGAACAGGCTGAGGATTTCCAGGAATTCCACTCTGTATAGTTGATACACAGAATGCTGAATATACTTTGGTTGACAGTATTGGGAAAAAAGTAAAAATAGTTAATGAATTTATACAAAAACTTGAATTAAAAAATATCATAGCTCTTCAATCGAGAGCTGAAGAGCTCGGACATGATATAAATCATAGATGAAAATATAATATGGTGGTATCAAGAGCTACAGCTTATTTACCAACTCTTTTAGAATACACCATCCCCCTTTTAACCATTTGATGAATATTTGTTTCGTATAAACTCGATAATGAAGATGAAATAAAAGAAGCTCAAAAAGCTTTACTTTTACTCAATGCTGAAATTATAGAAAGAAAGAAATATACTCTTGCATGACAAGAGAGAATATTTTTGTTTATTCAAAAGATTTGAGAAACTCATAAAAAATATCCAAGAATTATTGGAGAAGCTTTAAAAAATCCTATAAAATAAAACATATGATATACATCTTTCCAACTGATACTTGTTTTTGAATCGCTTGTAGTCTTGATGATACAAAAAGTTATCATAAAATTTATGAAATTAAAAAAAGACCTTTCTCAAAACCTCTTTCTATAATGGTAAAAAATTTTGACTGGCTTTGAGAAAATACGAGTCTTGTCAATGAACAAATTGAATTTTTAAAAAATTATAAACATCCTTTTACTATTCTCACAAAATGTCTGAGAATTAAAATGTTCTTAAATTTAGAACAAGAAGATTTTGAATATAAAAATAAAGAAGTATATACTCAATTTGCTTTTCGAGTAGCTAACAATGAAATACAAAAAAAACTAATTGCTGAAATTGGTCCAATCTTTTTGACAAGTGCCAATATTTCTTGAGAAAAAGAAATATTTGATTTTAATGAAGTGAAAGAAAAATTTTCGAATTTTTGAAAACAAATTACATTTTTAAATAATCAATATAATTCTCTTCCAGAAACAAAACCTTCTGATATATTTGAATTTGAGTGAGAAACTTTAGAAGTAAAATATTTGAGGAAGTAAAAATACTTCCTTTTTTTATTCTTCTACTTTTCTACTCACTCTGATCTCTTTTTTTATATTATTTTTTGTATTATTTTCCAGATCATTCATTTGGGAAAATTTCATTCTTGATTTCGTAATAATAATATCTATTTCTTTCAATATTTCTAATAGTAAATAAAAACTACTAATTCAGATAACCAGTCCTGCAAATCACATAAAATGTTCTGATAAAATCAAAACTATAAATGTTAAACTTATTGGTAAATGTATAAATGAGGATACTATTTTTGGATTCAGATAGTATGCTTCCACGGCATGAATAAAAGCAATCAAAAGAGTAACTTCCAAAATAAACCCAACGGATTTAAAAGTAGAATATCCAATAATCAAAATAGGAATGGAAGAAATAAAAGTTCAGAGCACTGGAATAAAAGAACAAATAAATACAATAATAGCCAATGTGTAAATAAACGGAAATGATGATCCATTGATGACTCATATAATAAAAAGTCAAATAATCGTTAATACTGCATTGGTAAGTGCTATAATACTTTGTGCTTCAAATACAAGTCAAAAAGTTCTGAGTATTTTTTCAAAAATAGCTTTATATTCAAAATAAAAAAATCAAAAATTTGATGATTGAATAGTTTCTAAATAATCTGATAATTTTTTTCTATCAATAATAAATATATAACTGAGTATAATAGATAAAAGAATTTGAATAAAAATAGCTCAAAATGCCTTTAGTTTATAAAAAATTTGCCAAAATATATCTATGTTTTTTTGAGTAAAAACTTCGTAAATACTTCATCCTATTTGATTATTAATATTTTTAATTTCTTCTAATTTTTCTGCTACCATAGCTACTGGTTCTTTTAATAATGGTACATATTTTGGTAAATCCTTTAATTCACGAGTAAGTTGAGGAACTAGGTCGGAAACAGCAAAAAATATAGCTCCTATAAAAGAAAGATATAAAAATATTATAACGATATGGAGTGAAATAAATTTATGAAAGAATTTAATTTGATTTGGATTTCTGAGTATTTTTGAGACAAAACGATCAAATTTAGATTTCAAAAAAGATCAAAATGTAAAAAATAAATATGAAAATAAAAAAGTAAGGAATCATAACAGTAAAAAATCTTGCAAAAAATAAAAAGCTATTATTAATAATAAATAGGCTGTAATTTTTTGTATAAATATTTTACTAAAAAATAATTTCAATAATTTTCTTAATGTTTTCATAATTCAATAGTTAGTTTATACTTTTTTTATTTTATAATTTTTTCTAAAAAATCAAAATTTAATCTTCTTTTTTCCATTTCTATACTTCATATTTTGATTTTTATTGTATCTCAAACTTGTAAAAATAGATTTTTATTGATATGAAACTTCATATTTTCTTGATCAAAATTTATTTTCACTCATCAAAGTGATTGCAATACTTGTTCAATATTCACAAATCATTCGGCTGTATTTTCTAATTCCACAAAAAATCAACTTGGAATTGTTCCTGATATAATTCATTGAAATTCAAGTCAAATTTTATCTTGATAAAATTTACAAATCATGAGATCTTTGACTGCATATTCTAGTTTTTCAGATTTTCTTTCTGAATCGGAAGTTTTTTTACAAACTCCAGATAGGATATCTTTATAATGTTCTATTCTTGATGGAGAGAGATTTCCAAGCAATTTTTCTTTTATAATTCTATGGATTTGTAAGTCTGGATATCTACGAATTGGTGAAGTAAAATGAGAATAGAATTCTAAATTGAGTCAAAAATGTCATTCATTTTCTGGAGAATATATAGCTTTTTCGAGACTTCTTAAAATTAACTTTGAAAGAAGTTTTTCTTTTGGATTTCATTTTATTTCAGATAAAATAGAAGAAATAACCTTAGGGGTAATTTCTTTACAAGTCAAAGTTATTCAAAAAATATTGAGAGTATTTCTGAGTTTATCCACATCATCTTCATTTGGAACGGGATGAATTCTATAGACAAAAGGAATTTTTGAAAAGAGTTCTCCAACACTTTCATTGGCTAAAATCATACATTCTTCAATAATTTTCATACTTTCATATCGTTCATATTTTTTTATATCAATTGGGTTTCCATCAGTATTGAGTATGATTTTTGTTTCAGGAAAATCAAAATCAAGAATTCATCATTCTCTCTTTTTTGAAGTAATAATATTTTTTAATTCATACGAAAGTTGTACTGCTTGCAATAGTTCACGAGAAATAATTCAACCAAACATCAGTTCATCTCAAATATGTAATTTCAGATCAAGTATTTCCTGGACTTCCCTATAGGTCAATCTAAAATGTGATGAAATCATGCTTTCATAGACTTTTTTTGAAATAACTTTTCCATTCATATCAATAATCATCTCACATGAAAGAGTGAGTTTTTTACTATGTGGATTCAGACTACAGAGATCATTTGATAATTTTTCAGGGAGCATAGGAATTACCCTATCTACTAAATAAGTTGAATTTCATCTTTTGAGAGCTTCTCGATCAAGATTTGTTCCTTCTTGTACATATTCAGCTACATCAGCAATAGAAACAATGAGTTTATAATTTTTTCCTTGTTTTTCTAAACTAATAGCATCATCTAAATCTTTTGCATCTTCTCAGTCAATAGTAAAAGTAAGGGTTTGAGTGAGATTTATTCTTGATTTTTTTTCTGCAAATGTCAGATTTTTTGCTTCTTCTAAAACACTTTCTGGAAACTTAATTCTCGCTCCTCACTCAAGAGCTATTCCCATGATATCAACTCACTTTTTATCTTTATCTCAGAGAACTTCAAAAATACTTCATTCAGGATTTTTTCATTCCCAAGCTGTAATTTTAATAGCTACCTTATCACCGGTTTTAAGAGATCAGCAAAATTTTGCCAGTTTTTTATTTGAGATATGAACATCATTTTTGAAGGCTGGATTATCTAAAATAACAAAAGCAAAATCCTTTACGAGTTGAATCGTTCCAATGAGTATTCTATCGGCTCTTTTTACTACTTTTGTTACGACTGCTTCTTTTCTACGATTAAATATTTTCACAACTGCTTCGACTTCGTCTCCATCCATAGCTCCATTGAGATTTTTTGGATAGACAAAATATCATTTTTCTACTCACTCTATATCAACAAATCAAAAATCATTATTTTTTGATTGAGAATAGACTCATACTATTTTTTCCAGAGTCGAAATATCTTCATTTTCTGCAGAATAATTCTGTACTCTTTGGTTTGATTTTGATCTGAGAGAATATTTTTTCTCTCAATAGTTTGATTTCGGTTTTGAAGTATAACTTATTCTCCTCATTCATGAATACTTTTTCTTGTCTTTTCCATGTAATTCACCTTGTTTGTTCACTCTTTGTTTTTATAAAATAATTATTTTTTATTTTAAGAAAAAATAAGAAAATAGCAATAAGGAAAAAGAAAATATATATAGATGTATAATCAATGTTAATATTTGCAATAATGATAAATAATATTATCATTATCAATGAGGTTTAAATACTCAAAAATATTATTTTATTTAACAAAACAAATATGGAAACATTGAAATTATTTTGAGTTTATTTTGTATGATTTTTAACTCTACTTGTATTAGATTATCTTTGGCTATGATATGTTACAAAAGATTTTATAGTGAGAGAATTTGGAAATTTAGTAAGTATTGACGATAGTTGAAGTATAAAAATAAACTTAACAGCATGATTGATAGCATGGTTTATGATATCTGCTATGATTGTTACTTTTGTAACACTTAAATACAATAATATTTGAGATATATTATTTTATTGAGCATTATTATGATTTTTTAGTTATGCGATGTATGATTTAACAAATTTAACATTTATCAATAATTATTCTTTGAAATTTACATTGGTTGATATAGCTTGGTGAACTTTTGCTTGTAGTTTAGTAGCAATAAATAGCTTTTATTTTTATCATTTCATAAAATAGTGGAATTATTCATTTTCATATTTTCATCATATATTATATTATTTTTATTATCTATAAAATTAAAAGATAATTCTATAGTAGATATTTTTTGGTGAATTTGATTTATCATCATATCTATTTATTTATTTTTAAATAATTGAAATAAAGAAATAGAAAAAATAATTATACTTATTTTGATATTAATTTGGTGATTCAGATTAAGTTATTATATATTGAAACGAAAATGAAAAGAAAAAAAAGAAGATTCTAGATATGAGCTATGGAGAAAAAGTTGGAAATATTTTTATTTCAGAAGTTTTTTTCAAGTTTATATATTACAAATGTTATTGATGTTTATAATTTCTTTCCCGATTTTTTATATATTTTCTTGAGAAAAGCTAGATTTAAAATTAACAATACTTGGGCTTTTTATTTCTACAATATGATTCATAATTGAGGTTATTTCTGATTTTCAAGTAAAACAATTTATTAATAAATTTTGAAAAACAAATAAAGTTTTTATTTGATGATTATATAAATATTCTAGAAATCCAAATTATTTTTGAGAAAGTACTTTTTGGCTTTGATTAAGTATAATCTGAGCAAGTATTCATATACTAAGTTTTGTATGATTTTTCGTTATTACCTTTCTTTTATTATTTGTATCTTGAGTTCCACTCAAAGAAAAAAGACAAGAAAAAAAAGAAAATTGGTGAGAATATAAATCTAAAACAAATACATTTATACCATGGTTTCCAAAAAAGTAATGTTCCATCCTGTATATCAGTGAAGTGAAATAAAAGTATATTCTTCATTTAAAATCAACTTTGTAAATCAAGCATTTTTTTATAAATTCAATTTTTGTGAATAAGTGTTTTATGATTTCATTATTTTACTACTTTTCGATAAATATATAATCTTTTTTATCATATTTTATCAAAGAAAAAAATTGAGATAATTTTTGTATAGAAGTTCTTGGTTTTATACATTCTATTTTATTCCCATTAAACTATTTATGTAAATACATTTTTACTAACTCAAGTATTCCACTACTAAAATATGAATCTATATCTAAAGTTTCTAATTCAACGAATTCAAATCATGCATGTTCAAATGAAATATGTATATTTTCATCTAAAATCATTCATTCATACAATACATAAAATATATTTTTTCATTTATGTTGATGTCTCCCTATTGCAACCACTTTATTTTTCAATTCAACCTTTACATCTCAAACTTCTTCTTTAATTTCTCTTGCCAGTATATCAAGATACGGAACATCAAATTCATCATCATCTATTCTACCACCAGGAAAATCGTATTTTCCAAAAAAACTTGAATTTGGTGGAGTCTTTAAAATAAGTGTTTTTCAAAGAGAATTTTTTAAAATGGCTTTCAAAGATACTTGATAATCTGCTACTTGTTTCATAAAAAATATATTAAAAAATAATAGTGCTATGATTATATAAAAATCAAGAAAATACAAAAAGAAAAAGTAAAGAAAAAACAATGTATACATTTTTATATACATCGTTTTTCAATTATCTACATTTTTTATTTCTTTTTAAAAGGTCTCATATTCGAACCAGAAATAGCAAAAATACCATTTACGAGTCATTTTACAGTTCCAGTAGTCAATTAAATAGCAACTTATCCAGAAGTAATTTTTTCTTTATCCAATCTTGCCTGTTTCATACCAAAGTCTAATTGAGCCAGGGGTACTTTGTACTGTTGCTCTGAAATAGTTCCTGATCCCCATAATTCTAACAACCTCCTCTTTTCATTTAAAATTCATTGAGATTCTCTATTTTTTTTGATTTCTTTCCATTCTAAATCTTGAAATTTTAAAAAATCCTTAGATTTTACATATATTTGTTCTAAGTTTTGTTTTTCAAACTCGAGATTAAAAAATGGAGTTTTGAATTTATAAATGGTAGCGAGTGAAATCATAAGTTATTTTTTGATTATTTCGTAAAAATAATTTCATGAATAATTTTTTTGAAATGTGAATTTACTCAATACATTTAAATTCACTCTATTTTTTAGAATAATAATATCTTTTCTTACAAAAAAAATATT
>JAVHSE010000053.1:0-10472 GCA_036172015.1 Patescibacteria group bacterium
AATTAAAAAATCTTCCATTTTTGGAAGATTTTTTGTTGGGTTGATAGTAACTTTTAAAATATTATTAAAATGGAGAAAGCAACCCTGCTTAACCATTTTTGAATAGTTTTATCAACCTCATAAAATATGGAAAGTTACTTTCTCCATATTACCTATGAGGCTATTTAAGTTCAAAATAAAACACACCCATTTTGGGTATCTCAAAAATTGTTAAGCAAAATTATTATATATGCTTTTTAAAAAAAACAATAAAAAATTAAAAATATACAGTAATATTATATATTTTTATCTTGTAAATACTATGTTTCACTCCTATAATATAAATAGTATTTTAATTCTTAATTATTAATTTATGCACATAGACTACATTTCAGATATCCATAGTGATTTCTTTATCCCAAAATTTAAGAAAGTTTTTGGTAGAGTTTTAAAAAAAACCTCAGATTCAAAAATCTTGATTATAGCTGGAGATATTTCAACGGATATTGATATAACAAAAAAGACTATTGATGAGTTAATTGAACAATATCTATATGAAGGGGTGTTTATAGTTCTATGAAACCACGATTTATGGTATAATAAAAAGGATAAAGATATGTGAATTAATAATTCAATTGATAAATATCATTTCTTAATTGAAGAATTACATGGTTATAAGAATGTTGTTCATTGCTTAGATAAAGAAAATTATTTCTTTCATGATGAGAAAGTAGCTCTAGTATGAAACAGTGGCTGGTATAACTATACGATTAATCCTTTAGATAAAAAAAATCTAGAAAAGTACTTCTCTGCAGATTTTGATAGTATGAGATTTAGATATGCAGAAACTAATGATCGAAACTATATTAAATTTAATGATGTTATCAAAAATAATTTGGAATTTGCAAAATATTTTGAAAAAGACTTAATTTTGAAATTAAAATCTGTAAGACAAAATAAAAAAACTAAAGATTATAAAATTGCTTGTGTATGTCACATGAAGCCAAACTCTAAAATAGAAAATGACTCAATTTATTTTAAGAACTACAATAAAAAAGATTGGGAAGATATATTATCAGATAAAGAAAAAGCTATTTATACTTACGATATACCTTGATTGTTCATGAATTGATTTTATGTAAACTCTAATATTTCAAAAATATATGAAAAATTTAATGTCCATATATGAATTTACTGACACACTCATTGTAGTGGAATTTATAAATATAAAGGTATTAATTATGTTACGAATGCTTTCTGATATATTAATCAGATAACAAGCTACAAGATTAAAACAATAGAAATTTAAATTTATTTTTTAACTATTATACTATGGATTTTGAACATATATATAACTGAAACGACTATGTCCCTCTTTATAATTTTGACCTAGAAACTATAACAAAATTAGAAGCTTATTTAAGACAAAATCTATTTTCACAAGATAAAGTAATTGAATCAGTGATTAATTTATTTAAGAGCAATACATTAAGAACCAGCTATTGTCCAATGTCAATTTTATTGTCTTGACCCCCAGGGGTAGGTAAGTCACATCTTGTAAATTTATTGAGTGAGTATTTTATGAAAGAAAAAAAGATTTTTCCTTTGTATAGAATAAATATGAATGATTATTATGTACAAGAGATGACATGATTCTTAGGGAGTGCACCTGGTTTTTCAGGCTCAGATACAAAATCCGTATTTGAAGATATAGGGGAGATTCAACTAAATAATGAGAACCCTCGGAATAGTATAATAATTTATGTGACAGAAATCGAAAAATGTAAGAAGAACTCAACAGATAGAGATAGTGTATTACATTCATTTTTCAAAAATATAATGATGTATTTAAACGAACCAATACATCATTTTAAGGGTGGGGCAAAAAGGACTCAAACAGCGCCTATTAACCTATGTAACAGTATTTTTATACTTGACGGGAATCTATATTCTGACACCAAGTTAGAATATTCAAAAAAAATTTGATTTACAGATGAAGATATAAAAAAACAAGATGAAGAGAAGTTTTATGAAAATAACAAGATGACTAAGGAAAAATTTTTAAGTTATCTAAAAAAAGAAATTCCAATGTCAGCTTACAGTAGAATAACTTACAGTCCTAATTCTGTAATCCTCTTTGATGATTTATGAAGTTCTAAAGATGAAATTAAAAGGAAAATTTATCAAAAGGAGTACGAAGAATTATTAACAAACTTTAAACAAAGGTATAAACAACATAGTAACTTATTTACTAAATTTGAATCAAATGAAATAAAACAAGAGTTATATTTTGATATGATTTCAAAACTTGATCCTGATACTTGAATAAGATGACTGAAAAATTTTGTTGAATATAATATAAAAAATAAAATAATAGATGAAATAGTTATTCCAAATTCGAAATTATTTAACCCTAGAAATTTATATAAAAAGGAGGTAATAAAAATACCAGAAACAATGCAATAAAGTATGTAAATAGAAACAACAATTGTTGTTTCTATTTTTTTGTAGAAATAAGGTATTATAAAAATCACCAATTCATCCATATCTACTATATTCCTATCCCTATGTTTTATAATTATATCAACCCTATATTTTCCCTTTAATCAGCTATAAGTTTATGTATTTTTTTAGCCTTTTTTTTGAGAAATGGGTGTATGGTTGTAATGTAAGAAACTAAAATAGAGCCTTATAAGATTATTTGAGATATGAATTTAGAGAAGAAACAGCCTTTGAGGTATTACAATAATTTCAGTAATCAATTTTTCTTTTTTCCCTTTAATGAGCTGTTTTTATTTTCCTATAATTCAAATCTATCTTTAAGACATAGAATCTCCTTCATGAAGAAGAAAGTATGTCGCAAAGAGAGATTTTTTTTATCACTAAATTTCATCAAAATTAGTGATAATTTTTAAATAAAGAACATCAAAATCTTCATAGGCTTTAAAAAATTCTTATTTATATAAAGATATACAGTATTATTGGTAATATTTCATTTTGAACATCAATTCTTTTTCGTAAAATAGTTGATAATATAGTTGTTATATTGTAAACTATTTTATATTTTTTAAAGCTTAGAACATCAATTCTTTAAAGGATTCTATTAGTTCATACTTAATATTATTTTGTCAGAATCTATTTATAATTTCTAAGTTTTGAACATAAATTCTTTAAATTTAGTTTACAATATAGTTGTTATATTATCAACTATTTTATAATATATTAAGTGTTACTGTATATTTCTTTGTAAATTGTTGTTATACTTTTTTGTTATATAAACTAGAATTTAAAATTTAGTTTACAATATATCTATTATATTATCAACCAAATTTGAGAGTGTATTATTATTGAAACTTTTTAAAAAAGCTTTTTAGTCATTATTCGATTCATATAATTTTATTTGATTTAAGAGTGTATTATTTATGAAACTCCCTAATTTTAGAATATCTATCTCAAAAGCCTTTAAAACTCAATTCTTTATAGGCTTTAATTTATTCTAACCTATCTAGATAGATTTTAATTTAATTAAACTTTTTTTAAATAGAATATCAATTCTTTTAGCATTTTAGTTTACAATAAAGTGATTATATATATCAAATATTTTAAACTTTTTAAATTTTGAAAATCAAATCTTGTTTCGTTAATTATTTATAAATATATACAATATTATTGATAATTTCTAAAATTTAACTCAACTATTTTTCTTAAAATTAAAGATTTTTTAGAAATTTTTAACTTTTTTTAATCACTTTTTTCTTTGTTTTTGTATAAAACACAATATATAATAAATTTGTCAATACTTTTTCTATTTTTAATCATTTTTAATTCTTACAAAAAAATAATTGGCTTAAAATAAAGAAGTCATATTTTTTCATATAAATTTTATCTTGTAAAAACTTTAAAAATATATATAATGGAAAATTTTAAAAAAAAAGCATATTTTTTAATTTTCACTAGATTATTTTTTAATTTTAAAAAAAATAATCTAGTGAAAACTTTATAAATATATATAATATTATTGTATACAAATTTATTTAAACAATTCGCGATTTGAGATAACTATAATAATATGAAAACAAGTAGTAACACAATTAAGCAACCAATAAATATTAGTAATAATAATAAAAATAATGACAATAAATTATCTAAAGAATGAAAAGAAAGTTTATTAATGGTTTTTGAATGATTTTTGAAAAATAAAATATAATATTAAAAACTTTTGATTTTTTGATTTAAATTATGAAAATACTTATTATATTATTAGTAAGTATTTTTTTATGGAAAAAAAGTTTTTCTTTTATGCAAGAGTCTCGAAAGAATGAGAATATGATGATTCTTTAAACCAACAAATTGAAATTCTAAGATGAGTTGCTTTAAGAAATAAACATACTGTAGAAGATATTGATATTATAAAAGAAACTGAGTCATGAAATAAATGAGATAGGAAGAAATTTGATGAAATGTTAAAAAAGTTATTTAATGATTCTAAAAAACCTCTTAATAAAAGGGAGTATGGATGAATTTATATTTTCAAACTAGATAGACTTTCTCGTAATTATAATGATTTTTCTAAAGTTGAAAAACTATTAGATTTAGGTTATAAAATAATAAGTGCGACTGAAACTATAGAAAATACTCCAACATGAAGACTATTATTTCGTATGTTATGAAGTATTGCGATTTATGAAAGTGAAAAACTTTCTAATAGACAAATTTATACTAGAATAACTAATTCTATACATAAAAACTTTAAAGAATTATGATTTAAATTAATTTTTTGATATGAATACAAAGATAAAAAAATTCAGATATGTGAAAAGCAACAGGAGGTTATTCTAAAAGTTTATCATATTTATTTGGAATTAATAAAAAAACCTAAAATATCAAAAAGTGAAAAATATAAAATTATATGGCAAAGATTAGATAATAATGATAAGTTAATAATAAAACACTTTCTATTAAAAATAAAAAGACAACATGATTCAATTAAAAGTCTTGATAAGAAAATATTTGAAGAAATTACTGATAAAGAAGAAAACTTTATTAAAAATATTATATTAAATGAGCATGAAATTAAATATAATTGAAATTTAACAATAAAAGTAAGTGTTAAAGATGATCTGATAGTAAATTATATAAAGAATCTTAAAGAAAAAGAAAAAGATAACAATTATGATCTTGAGTGAGATAATGAAATTTGATGATTTATAAAATTAAGATTTTTCTTTAATAATTTATGTGTTGTAGATAATAATACTTATAAAAATGTACATGAAGATAAAAGAAAATACAACAATAAGAAAATTGATGAAAATTGAGAAATTAATATAGAAAATAATATAAATAAAATATGAAAATATAGTGATTTGTTGTTTTTTATAAATAGTGATTGAAAAAAAGAATATCTTTCTTTTTATGAAAAGATGGATCTTGAAAATAACAATATATATAATAATTATAGAGTAACTTTTTCTACTGACCAATGAGATACAAAAAAGATTAAAACTGATATCTCAGTTTCAGAATGAATTATTGATAAAGAAATTGAAAAAAGAAAATTATTTAAAAATTTAAAATTTACACAAGATGATATAAAAATTATAGGTAAAGAATTGGAGCTTACTATAAAAAAATATAAACAAAATTCTGATAAAAGTATTAATTCTTCATTAATAGCTAAAAAAGGTATATTAATTTCATTAGAAAATGATTTAGCAAATATAAGTTTATTAGATGATAAAGATAGATATGAAGAAATATTTAAAAATAAAAAGATTTATAAAGAAGATATCGAAGAATTAGAAAATAAAATAAAAAAAACAGATGAAAAGTTTGATTCGTTATTGAGTTGATTTTTAAATATTTTTAATAAAAAATGAAAAGACTTTATTGTCGGAGATGATAAAGATGTGAATGAAACATTAAAAATATTAATTGAGTGAATTGAAATAAAAGAAAATGAAAAGAAAAAAGGAAAAAAATGAAATAGAATAGTAAAAGTTTATTTTCATAAATACATTGAAGAAATATTATGACTAAAAAATTTATAGGATATGTAAGAGTATCTTCTCAAGAACAAGCTCAAAGAAATCTATCTATTCCAAATCAAATTGAGCAAATAGAAAATTATTGTAAATCAAATGATATAGAATTATTAAAAATCTATAGAGAAGAAAATAGTGCATTTAAATGAACTAGACCTATATTTAATGAAATGGTTAGTTATATAAAGTATTCTAAGTGAATAGATTGATTATTAACATTTAAATGGGATAGAATTTCTAGAAATATAGAGGATTTCACATTAATAGATAAAGTCACAAAAGATAAAAATATAGAAATAATATCTTTAAGTGAACCGTTACTGAATAGCTATATGTGAAGATATATGGTTCGTGATATGCAAAATAGATCTATTTTATATAGTGAAGAACTAAGTTTTAGAGTAAAGCTTTGAATTAGAAAAAAATTACAAAATTGATGAGATATTTGATGACCTACTGCATTTTGATATATAAGAAGTGGAGGTTGTTTTGTTCCTCATAGTGAAAAATCATTAATTGTAAAAGATCTATTTGAATTGTATTCAATTGGAGTCTTTTGATATAAATCATTAGCTAAAGAGATAAATAAAAAATATAACACTAATTTTTACCATAAACACATAGAAAGTATTTTAAATAATACAATTTATTATTGAATTAGAACAAAAGTATGGAATTTATCAAAAGATGAATATTTTTTTTGGTGAGTAGAAAAAGCTTGAATATATACTGAAGAATATCAAATAAACTGAATAATTCCCATTATTTCAAAAGAATTATTTGAAAAATGTAGTGAATTAAAAAAACAAAAAGATAAACATATATGAATAAAATATTCAAAAACTGGTGATCCAAAAGTATTTAATTGTAGTTGTGGTAGAGTTATGCTTCGCGATGATAAGAAGTGAAATAGATATTTAAAATGCCCAAAACAAATAAATAATACTTTTCCTATAAGATGTAATGAATGATACTTTAATTTAAAAATATTAGAAAAAGAAATAAAAAATATCATATTAAAAAATATTCCAAATAAAGAAGTATTAAATCAAGCGATAGAAAAATTAAAAAATGATATTGTTAATAATGAATGAGATAGAAGAGATAAACTTATTATTAATATAAATAAACTACAAGATTTAAATGAAAAACAAGAAACTTTAATGAAAAGTTATATAAGTAATAAAATATCTCAAGAATTATTAGAAAAAATGAATATTCAAATAGAAGATGAAATAAAAAATATTTGAATTGAAAATAAACTATTAAAAAACTTTGAAGAATGATTGATAATTAATAATAAAATTATTGCTTTATTTGAATACTTAGTTTTTGTGATTGATACCCTAAAATCAAAGGATATTTTTCAAAAAAGTTCTCAATCTTTTTCAATACTCTTTTTCATAGTTGAGAACTTTATTTTGGGTAGTAAAAAAGTGCTTAGCTATCAGCTAAAAGCACCTTTCAATTTATGCAAAAATGTTAATTTTGGCTTATGGTTCGGGATATAGGATTCGAACCTATGATGAGGGAGTCAGAGTCCCTTGCCTTACCACTTGGCGAATCCCGAATAAAAAAAGCAAAAACATTATAAGTTTTTGCTTTTAAAAATCAATAAAATTATTTTACTTCAACAGTAGCTCCTTCAGCTTCTAATTTTGCTTTCATTTCATTCGCATCTTCTTTAGAAACATTTGCTTTTACTACTCAACCTGCATCAGCTAAATCTTTTGCTTCTTTTAATCCAAGTCCAGTTAATTCTCTAATAATTTTAATAACAGCTATTTTACTTCCTCAAGCTGATTTTAATTCAACATTAAATGAAGTTTTTTCTTCAACTTCAGCAGCTCCTCAAGCAGCAGCAACCATAACTGGTGCAGCAGCTGAAACACCGAATTCTTCTTCCATAGCTTTTACTAAAGTATTTAATTCAACAATAGTTAATTCTTTCACTAAATCTAAAATTTTAGTTGCATTAGCACTTAATTCTGCCATAATAAAAAATTTAAAAAATAAAAAATACATTTGATTCTAACTAATGAATAGCTAGTTTTTAACTTTCCTTCCTTATATTCCTTCCCTTATTTCTAAGGGAAGGTTAGGATAGGTTAAATTAATATACTAAATATCAATTATTCAGCTTTTTTTCACTCCAATTCACCAACTTTAGATTTTCCTTGAGTTTCAAGTTCTTTACTCGCAGCATCAAGAAATCTTGCCATACCAGAAAGAGGAGACATCATAGATCCAACCAATCTTGAAAGTAATGTTTCTCTTGAAGGCATTGATGCAATAACTTTTGTTTCTTCAAGTCCATTTATTTGTCATTCAAATATAGATGCTACCCAACTCATTTTTTGAACTTCAGCTTTTTTACTAAAAACACTTGTTATGTAGGCATTTGCCTTACTTAATCATGCAACAGCATCATTATGTGAACAAAGTACTCATACTTGACCAGGTAATAAATCTAAATTCAAATCCAAACCTAATGCTTCTTTTACAGCTATTCTTACTAAAGTTTTTTTTGCTAAATTATAAGAAGAATGTACGGTTCTTAATTCTTTTCTTAAATCAGAGAAATCAGAAGCTGTCATACCATTTGTTTGAGCAAAACCAATAGATTTTGCATTTTTAATATTTTCTATTAAAGCTGAAAGTATTTCACTTTTTTGAGCTCTTGTAACTGCCATGTGTATAAAATTACGATATATTATGTTACTTTCTAAATAAAAAATCTTTTTATCAAAATGATAAAAAGATTTCGTTTTTGTATAAATAAAAATTTATCTCAAACTTTTCTTTTTTATCTCGGTAGGATTTATTGTATTACCTACTGTCTTTGATAGAGAAAGCTTAAATATTATATAGAAAAAAATATGAAGTCAAATTTTTTAAAAAATAAATCTAGTTTCCTAGATTTATTTTTTAATTGCTTCAGTTTTTTTCATTCTTGCATAGAATTTATCAACTGCACCTGTTTTGAGAATTCTTTGTTCTCCTGTATAGAAAGGATGACATTTAGAACAGATTTCAACTCTTATTTCATTTTCTTTTAATGTAGATAAAACTTCTACCACATTTCCACATGAACAAATATATTTGATCATTTTAGAAACTGGATGTAATCAATTTTTCATAATTTGATAATGTTTAGTTGTATCGCCAAGTACGAATACAAAATATAAAATATTTGGAATGGTGCCGAGAGAGAGACTCGAACTCTCACGCGGTGAAGCACTGGCTTCTAAGGCCAGCATGTCTACCAATTTCATCATCCCGGCACGGGTTTCTTAATACTTAAAAAGTTTAAGACTTAATTGTAATGGTGGGCCGAGAAAGATTCGAACTTTCGAAGGCGTAGCCAGTGGATTTACAGTCCACCCCATTTGACCACTCTGGTATCGACCCAAAAAAATAAGATTTAGAAAAAATGCATAGAATTTAAAAAATTACTTACTAAGCATAAATGCTAAATCCTAGAATTTAATGTAAAAATGGAGCCAATAATCGGAGTCGAACCGATGACCATTCGCTTACAAGGCGAGTGCTCTACCAACTGAGCTATATTGGCAAAAAATATTGGTTTTTTATAAAGCGAGACATATATTATTAAAAATATTAAATATGTCAAAATTTTTTTAAACTTTTTGTATTTTTGATTTTTTCATTATATTTATAAAAAATAACTTACATATTATGAATGATCAAAAATTAACTAATTTTCTCAATAAAGAATCGAATAACAAAAAAATAATTGTTATTTATTGACCTACTGGTTGTGGAAAAACTTCTCTTGGAATTGAAATAGCACAAAAAATACATACTGAAATAATTTCAACTGATAGTAGGCAAATATTTAAATATCTCAATATCTGAACATGAAAAGTAACTCAGTCAGAAATGATGTGAATTCCTCATCATATGATTGATATTATCGAGCCAAATATGAAATACAATGTATGAGAATTTAAAAAAAAAGCACAAAATATTATACATAATTTACATATTCTTTGAAAAATTCCTATTCTAGTATGATGAACATGATTATATATAGATAGTCTCATATATGATTTTGATATACCTCAAGCTATAGAAAATACTGAATTAAGACAAAAATTTGAAGAAGAGGCTGAAAAATTTTGAAAAGAATATGTATACAATCAATTATTAAAAATAGATAAAGAATATGCTCAAGAACTCCATCCAAATAATCTTCATTATGTTATAAGAGCTCTCGAAGTAAAAATACTCACTGGAAAATCAAAAAAAGATTTTAGAACCGAAAAGCAATCAAAATATGAAACTTTATTTTTAACACCTTATGATAATAATAGAGAGAAATTATATACCAACATAAATAAAAGAGTACAAAAAATGTTTGATGATTGACTTATTGATGAAGTAAAAAATATACTCAACCTCTGATATAAAAAAACAGATTTTTGA
>JAVHSE010000054.1:0-2114 GCA_036172015.1 Patescibacteria group bacterium
CAAGTTTCTGATTTACAACAGGAAATGGAGCAAATACTGCTAATTCTTGATGTGGGCAATAATTTAAAAAGAACCCCTTAGTCCTTCGGACAGCTCCCCTTAAGTATAATGGGAGCTTTTTTTTATTCCTTCCCTTTATTTTAAGGGAAGGTTAGGATGGGTTTATTTTTTTATTTTAATATATTTTTAATGATTTTATCATTTCTTCTCCATTTTTCCATAGTTTTTACCCTGAGACTGATAAAGACTTTTTTTCAAAATATTTCTTCTAATTCGATTCTAGCTTCTGTTCCTATTTTTGTAATTAAGTTTCCAGATTTCCCAACTATTATATATCTTTGGCTATCGGTTTCTGTATATATATATGCTTGAATTTTTAATAAACTTTCTTCTTCTTGAATTTCTTCTATTTCTATATATGTACTATGAGGAATTTCTTCGGTTGTATTCAAAAAAACTTTTTCTCTTACTATTTCACTGATTCTAAAATATATATCTTGATCCGTATAGTAGTCTTCTGGATAATATGGATTTCATATATGTAAATATGATTTCACTTTTGTAAGAAGTTCTTCAAATCCAGTTTTAGTAGGAGATGATATTTTTATCGTTTCATTGGTGAGAGGGATTTCTATTTTTGATGCAAGATCAAGTTTTGTATAGACTTTTACAATCGGACTATTGATAAATTCAAGTATTTCTTCGATTTGACTTTCTTCATCTCAATAGGGACGAGAGGAATCTATAAAATATAAGACTAAATCAGCTTCTCTCATGGATTTTATAGCTTCATGATTTATTTTTTGATTAAATTCTTTTTCATTTTTATGAACTCATGGAGTATCAAAAAATATTATTTGACTGTCACTATCATTATAAATTGCTAAAACTCTTTTTCTTGTTGTTTGAGGAATATTTGAAATGATAGAAACTTTTTCTCAAATAAGAGCATTTATAAATGTTGATTTTCACACATTTGGTCTTCCAATAATCGCTACATATCATACTTTTTTTTCTTTTCATTGATGAGTTCTCACAAGTATTTCTTCTAAATTGAGTTCTTTCATTGTTGTATTTTAAATTATAAAGGGCTCATAATATTTTTTATTTTGGGATTCATAACTTTCGTATAAATCTGTGTTGTTTTTATACTGGAATGCCCGAGTAGTTCTTAAATATATCGTATATCGGTTCCATTTTCGAGGAGATGTGTAGCAAAAGAGTGTCGTAAACTATGAAAAGTTGCTTCTTTTTGTATTCATGATTTTTGTAAAGCATTTTTGAAAATGATTTGAGTTGTTCTCTCGGTAATTTTTCATCATCTTTCACTTTCTATAACATAATCATTTTTATCTTTATACAAAATAATTTTTCACAAATCATTTTTGAGTTTTTCAGAAAATACTGTAATCCTATCCTTTCATCACTTTGATCATTTTATATGAATAGTGAGTTCTTCTCTATTTATATCTTGTACTTTTAAATTGACGATTTCACTGACTCTGAGTCATGCAGAATATGACAAAGATAAAAGTAATTTATGTTTTGTATTGATAGTATTTTCTATCATTTTTAATATTTCTGCTTTTGATAATACGACTGGAAGTTTTTTCGCTTCACGAGATAGTTTTATATCAAAGTCTAATTTTAATTTGAGTATTTCTTTTATAAAAAATTTAATAGCATCTTTATATAAATTTACCGTTTTTGGAGCTTTATTTTTTGATTGTAAATATAGTATAAAATCAATTATTGTTTCTTTTAAAATTTTCAAAATATCATTTTTAATATATTTAAGAAAAGATTCTATACAAGTGGTATAGACTTCAATAGTTCTTGGAGAATAATTTCTGTATTTTAGTTCTCTTTCAAGTTCTTGTATATAATTTTGACTTTGTATATATATGTATATAATCAATATATAATTATTTAACATTTCGGATGTTATGATTTTTTAGAACAAAATCAAGTTTATATTTCGGATAGAAAGTAGTTGTCAGACATACATTTTTATCTTTTTTTAAAAGATGGCTCTGCATAAAATAAGGAATAAAATAAGATTTTTTGTTACTATCAACCCAACAAAAAATCTTCCAAAAATGGAAGATTTTTTA
>JAVHSE010000055.1:0-2101 GCA_036172015.1 Patescibacteria group bacterium
AAAGATTTGTATACTTCTTCAAAATTATTTTTTAAAATGAAAAAATGTTAGAACTACCAAATTATATTGAAATAGTAAGTACTATTCTTGGATTTAAGAATTATCAAGTAGAAATCGTTTTAGAATTGGTAAAAGAATGAGTAACAGTACCTTTTATCGCTCGTTATAGAAAAGAAAGAACGGGAAATCTAGATGAATCAGATATCAGAGATATTATTGAACTTCAAAAGAAAGAAGAAAATCTTTTTCATGCCAAAAATACGGCTATTAAGGGGATTACCGAACTCGGTATGATGACTGATGAATTGATGCAAAATCTCATCAATGCTAAAACTCTGAAAGAAGTAGAAGAAATTTATAAACCATATAAATCAAAGAAAAAAACAAAAGCTATGATAGCAATAGAAAAATGATTTCAAGTAATAGCTGATAGTATGAAAAAAAATATACTTGATATTCCATTATCACTTTTGGAATTTTTTCCTAAAGAAGAAATTATCGAAGGGGGTATCGATATTATTGGTGCTGAAATTTCTGCAAACTCAGAACTCAGACATACACTCATAGAACAACTTCAAAAATACGGAATGATGGTATCGAATAAAAAATCAGAAAAAATGCTTGAAAAACTCAATGAAAAGGATAGAGACCAAATCAAAAAATTTGAAATCTATTTTGAATTTTCTGCAAAAATTGCCTACATAAAACCATATCAAATTCTAGCTCTCAATAGAGGTGAAAATCTTGGAATACTCACGGTAAAACTCGAAAAAGACGAAATTATTTTTGATAAAATAAAATACAAATACTCACAAATATTAGAATTAAAAGAAGCTTTTATTTCAGAATTAGAAAATGCTTTTAAAATCGGATATGAAGCATTATTTTCATCAGTAGAAAATGAACTCAGATCAGATTTGAGTGAAATCGGAGAAAATGATTCCATAAGAACTTTTCAAACAAATCTTGCGAATCTCTTGATGACCAAACCAGAATATGGAAATACAATTCTTGCTATTGATCCATGATATAGGGCTGGATGTAAAATGGCTGTTCTTGATAAGCTTGGGAATCCAATATACTTTGACAAAATATTTCTCCATGGACTGGTGGAAGCCAGAAATAAACTCCAAACAATTTTAGTCAAATATGAAATTGATGTGGTAATTGTAGGAAATGGAACCGGAACCAATGAAGTCCAAGCTCTCGTTTGAGATGTATTTAAAAAAGATATTTTTATAGTGAATGAATCAGGAGCTTCGGTATACAGTGCTTCAGATATTGCAGCCGAAGAATTTCCAAATTTGGATTCACTCGATAGAGGAACAATTTCTATCGGAAGAAGATATATAGATCCATTATCAGAACTCGTAAAAGTGCCAGTTGGAAGTATCGGTGTTGGGATGTATCAACACGATATACCAGAAAAAAAACTCGAAGAAAAACTTGGATATGTCGTTGAAGACTCGGTAAATCAAGTGGGAATTAATGTAAATACGGCTTCGATTTATCTTCTCGGACATATTTCATGAATTGATAAAAGACAAGCAAAAAAGATCTACCATAATAGACCATATACATCGAGAGTTGCTCTTAAAAAAGTACTTTCAGAAAAAGCCTACGAACAAGCGATTGGGTTTTTGAGAGTTCCAGAAAGTAAAGAAATCCTTGATAATACTGATATCCATCCAGATCAATATGCTTTGGCTGAATATATTATTGAAAATAAAATAACGAGAATTGACGAACCAGCAAAAAAACTCTATCCAGAGGTAAACTCAGATACTATTGGATTTATCATAGAATCATATAACAATCTTGGAAAAGAAAAAAGAGTGAATTCAACTCATATGAAAGCAAAAAAAGCCGTGACTATGGAAAATCTGAAAGTAGGAGATATGCTTGATGGAATGGTAAGAAATGTCGTAGCATTTGGAGTATTTGTTGATATAGGTTTAAAAAATGATGGACTCGTGCATATTTCAGAACTTGCGGATACTTTCGTAAAAAATCCGATGGATATAGTACAAGTTGGAGATAAAGTAAAGGTAAGAATTACCAATATTGATAGAGAAAAAAATAAACTTCAGTTCAGTATGAA
>JAVHSE010000056.1:0-2072 GCA_036172015.1 Patescibacteria group bacterium
TGAAAGAAAATATTTGAATACTCCCATTTAGCGAGCTACAGATAATGAGATTTGCCAATAAGATAAGAAATAAATTTCCATGATTATATGAAAATTTAAAAAAGATATATTTCTTAATGAGACGCTAAAAAAATGAAAGCTATAGTATTTTCTTCATACATCCCCACCAAAGAGGCTCTGAAAGTTTGAATAGAGTTTTTAGAGGTATTTAAGGAATATTTTCATGATTATGACATCTATATTTGAGTAAATTATGGAAGTATTCCTGAATGGGAAAGTACAATTAAAGACTATTGTAATATGCTAAAAATAAGCTATTGATTGGTTTCTGAAAAATTATCCGTAAATTCAGATGTTTCCTGATTTCAAAAAGCATTAGAACTAATGAAAAATGAGGATAAAAAATATGATTTAGTATGGTTTTGACACACTAAATGAGCAACAGCTAATAGGGATAAAATTCGTCAAGATTTGATAGAAAATTTCTTCTATCAAAAGGAAAGAATAGAAGGTTATTTTAAAGATACCAATTTATGAATATTTGGAAGATATATTACTACGAATCCCAATCTTAATTTCATCGATAATAATCTATCAAAGCTTAAAAAATATGGTTATACCTCAGCAAATATATTTTATCTCTATACGTTTTATGTCATAAAATGATCCATTATTTATGACTTTATAAAAAATAGTGACGGAAATTTTTACGACAAGAATTTAATAGATTACTATGGATTTGATAGATATTTTTTTGAAAGAGATTTTCCAAATATTTCTACGAGATATTGATATGATTTCAAATACGATATAATCACCCATCATCCTATTTGGAACATTAATTCAAAACTAAAAATAAATATATTTTCAAAATATAGATTTCATAAATCATTTAGGAATTCAATTTGAATAATTTTCTTTGGAATATTAAATCGAGTTACCTTTCTATTATATCTAATGGCTGAAAAAATATTAAATGTGAATTTCATAAATAAATACAAAGATACGCTAATAGGAATATTTTATAAAATATAAATCATGAATAACCCACTTATCTCTATCTGTATTGCAAACTATAATAAGGCACCTTATATAGAGCAATGTCTCGATAGTATCATCAATAAAGAAATCTATGATAATAAAGAGATTATTATTATTGATGATTGTTCTACAGACGATTCTGTCAAAATTCTCGAAGAGTGGATTGAAAAAAATTGAGAAAAGATACCTGTTATTTTTAAACAGAATATTCAGAATTCTGGACCAGGTTTTACCTACAATCAAGCCATACAATATTCTCATGGGAAATATATTACTTTTATGGATAGTGATGATTTTTTTATACAAGACAGTCTCGTCGAGAAGGCGAATGAATTCAAGAAACATAAAGATCTGAAAATTATATACGGAAATGGAGTTTTCTTTGAGAATAATATTTTCTCTACTTCCAGTATTCATGAGGGTATTCAAAGAACTTTTCGTGATTATAATTTTAATCCCAGTAAAATACTCGCAAGTATCTATTGTAAAATCCCGTTGCTTTCACTTTCCAGTACGCTTATCAAGAAAGAATTTATAACTCAAATATGAGGATTTGATGAGAAAATTCTATCAAATGACTGGATATTGAATATAAAGATATTTCAAAATCTAAAAAGTTCCAAGGAATTTGATATGAATTTCACTTCAGCTTTTGCTTATAGAATATATGAAAATAACACCTCAAAAAACTATGATAGAATATTAACACTACTTTCTCAGGTCATAGAAAAATACTGTCCAAAAACATGACAAAATTTGTGATATTCAAATATATATTTTACAAATTCCCTATCCAATTTATCCATCTGAAATCACAAGAAAGCCTTTATTTCAATAAGAAAATCTATTGAATATAAATTTGAACTTAAAAAGATTTTATTCTTTATTATAGCTCTTATTATTCCAAGTAAATTATTAAATTTACTACCAAAAGAAAAATTACATCAAATAAAATCAATCATTCTGAGACATTTCCAATAAAATCTCTTATTCGCCGTGGCGAGTAGGTTTTGTCTTTGACAGGAGAATAT
>JAVHSE010000057.1:0-10094 GCA_036172015.1 Patescibacteria group bacterium
GATGCAAAAGTTGATTGATTAGATGCAAAAGTTGATTGATTAGATGCAAAAGTTGATTGATTAGATGCAAAAGTTGCTAAACTTTCTGGTGATCTTTGTCAATTAAAAGATGATTTTTCTGAATTAAAAGATGAATTCAGGGATTTTACTGGAAGTGAAGAACTGGAACATCAAGCAACAAGAAAACTTATAAATCAAGCTTTTAATAGTATCAATGAAAATCTTTTATATCAAGAAAAAGTTGATAGAATGGAAAGGATGGTACAGTGAAAACATAGAAATACTTTTGTAAAATAAAAAAATATGTCATATTTTTGATTTATAATCATATGTATTGCTTTTGTATTTATTCTTGGAATTTATTTTGCTTTTTTTCATTTTCGTTTATCAAAAAAACATTCAAAAAAACTTTCATCAGGAGAAGTTCTCGAATTTCAAAAAATATTAAAAAAAATATCATCCAATATTTCTAGTCAAGAAAAAATCAGTGATGCTGATAAGTTATACCATAAAATACTTGTTGCATATTGATATACTGGAACTTTTTGAGATATTTTAAAACAATATCCAAACATAATCCACAATATTGACAAAATATGGGAACTTCATAAACTCAGAAATAAATTGGCTCATGATTTTGATTTAATGGATGATATAATTTTATCAAAAAAATCAAAAGAATATATTTGAGAAATAAAGAATCTTTTGAAAAATATATCTTAAACATACTTTATATATGTGAAAGAAAATAATAGCAAAAATATTGCTTATTTTATTTTTGTTACAAAATTGAATTGCTTTGTCGAGTGAAGGTTTGATAGAAACTCATTTATATTACTCAGATGTCAATCAAAATGGAAAAATTGATACTTTAGAAATAGAATTTAATCATTCTTTAACAGGAAATATAAATTTTTCGAAATTATTTTTATATTCAAATACTGGGTGATTATGAAATTCTTACTTAAATAGTATTTCTTGAAATAGCATTTTCTCTGGAAGTTCGTTGTCTTGAAATATTTTAAAAGTGGATATGGTTGAGCAAGATAATTTTTTAACGGGACTTATTATTAATAATACCACATCCAGTCATCTGAGACTGAAAACAAATGCTGGAGTGTGAATATTTGATGAATTTTGAAATGAAATAAAGCTTTTATATACATCGAGTTTTAGTAATTATAATAATGTTTCTTTCAAAGAAAATATCATTGAAAATATTCAAATAGAAACCCAAACTGGGAATATTATTCAAACATGAAGTGAAATAACCTCAATTATCTCAACATGATGAATAGAAGATGGAAGTCAAATAGTATCAAACTCTGGAAGTGAAAATAATTCAAATACTGGAACTATTATTGCTAGTTGAAGTGAAAATAATTCTTCATGAATGATACATACTGGGAGTATCGTGTATCCAAATTTTTCATCAAAAATTATTTTTCAAAATCCTACTTATTTGTCTGGAAAAGAAATAGAAAATAATGAATATACTTGTTTAGATTCAGAAACTGATTGTAAAGTAAATTATAACCTCAATATAAATACATGAAGTTGATTTGAAATAGTGAATACTTCAAAATACAATTGTGAATGGGATTTTTGACTTTGAGAGTTTGTAGAAGAAAAATATAAATGTAATCCTAACACGATTACATATGGTGAATGAACTTTTGAAACTACCTACCAAATAACTGAAATATGAAATCCAGATAATACTTTTCAAAAAAAAATAAAAATAATCAATAGTGGTTATATAAAACCAGCTTCTGAAATACAAACAGTGTATCGTAGCTATACAAATACTATCACCTATATGTTTATTGATACTCCAAAAATTATCATTCAATCATGACTTGATGAGAATAATAATTGTGTAAAAGATGATTGCAGTCTGAATTTAAAATATGAAGTAAAAAACTCTCGTGAGGCTTGTTTATGGTTTTTTCCCGGCTGAAGTTTTGATCCAGGAACTGATAAAAAATGTAATCCTGGATATATAAAATATCCTCTTTGAGAATTTAAAGCCACCTTACGAGTGTATGAATCTGGAAATGAGTCAAATTACAAAGAAAGTTTCATTACATTTAAAAATAACCCTCAAGCATTTCAAAAAATAAATTCAGAAGAAGTGATAAAAGAAACTGGAAATAAACCAGTGGCAAAAATAACTTTAGAGTGAACTATAGGAAAGGATAAAAAAGTTTTCAATAATTATTTGACTTGTTTTTGAAAAGATTGTAGTGTCAATTTGAATGGAGATAAAAGTTATAGTTTAGATAAGCTTGATTTGACTTATTGGTGGGATTTTTGAAATGGAGAAACAGGAACTGGAGTAAATCCGAAATCAATAATATATACTTGATGAGAATATAGAATTACTCTCAAAATAACTGATGAAAATGGATGAGTTGATGAAGATGAATTTTTTGTAAAAGTTTGAGAAATAAAAGAAAATCAGATACAAAAAGAAAAAAATCAAACTGAAAATAGTATACCAGAAAAGAAAACTTTTCAAATATCAAAAGTTTTTCCAAATCCTACTGGAATTGATTATGCAGAATATATTGAAATTACGAATATCGGAACATGAAATCAAAATCTGAATGATTGTGAAATCGATGATAAAATATGATGAGCTTCCAAACCTTATAAAATAGAAAAAGACATGATTTTATACCCTCAAAAATCTATAAAATTTTTTAAATTTGATACGGAAATCTCACTCAATAATAGTGGATGAGAAGAGGTGAATTTGATTTGTGATAATATTTTAATTGAGAGTTTAAAATGGAATTTTCAAACTCCAGATAATTTTATTGTTGATCATAATGTAGTCAATATACAATCTCAAAAAATTAAAATACTCAATGCGATTGATGGAGATACATTTTTGGTAGAAATAGAATGAAAAAAATATTTTTTGAGACTCATAGGAATCGATACTCCTGAAACAAAACATCCTCAAAAAGAAATACAAAAATATGGAATAGAGGCATACCATTTTGCAAAAAATCTTGATGGGAAAGAAGTCTATCTTATCATTGATACAAAAAATTTTCTCGATACTTACGGGAGATTATTGTGATATATAAAAGTCAGTAATGAAAAAACTTTTAATGAAATGTTACTTGAAAATGGGTATTCGAAAATATATGATAGATATGATTTTGAAATGAAAGAAAAGTTTCAAAAAGCTGAAAATATTGGAAAAGAGAAAAAACTTTGACTTTGGTCTGAAACTCAAATTGATTTTGAAAAAATTGATTTAAAAGAGAAATCTTTTGAAATAGAAAAAATAGAAAATATCACTGAAGAAATAAAAAAAGAATTAGAAACAGAAAAAAATGTAAAAATAAAAGATATTCTCACTCAAAATACAGAAAATAATTTTTGAGAATTTCAATCATGAATAGTCATAAAAACTCCTGAAAAAATAACTGAAATACTCAATAAAACTTTTACACAAAAAATAAAAAAACAAAAATCGTGAATCAAAATTTACGGAAAAACATATCCAAATACGAAAATTATTTTAGAACTCAATATTGTCAAAGAAACTTCTTTTTTCTTTTTAAAAGCTTTTGCAGATAATAATTATTATGAAACTCTTTCTGATGATAATGGAGACTATGAATTAGTCGTAAATACTCTTAATTTATGAGAATTTGAGGTAAAAACTTATTTAAAAGTTGATGAAAAAAATGCTATAAAATTGGATGCGATTTCTTCTTTTGATGTTGATAAGGATTATTTGGAATATATCAATTTTTCAAAAAATAAGGAAGAAATTTTTTCAAAAAAACAAGAAAAAACAGAAGAAAAAATACAAGCTCATATTACATTACAAAAATCAGCAAAAAATATTTGAGTTTCTGAAAACAAAATTATTTGTAAAAATATGGAAAGTTGTCATATAAATTTTGATGGAAGAGATTCTTCTGGAGATATTAGAACATATATGTGGAATTTTTGAAATGGAGAAACTTCAAGTATTTCGAATCCAAAATCAATACTTTTCGAAACTGGAAAATATATAGTTTCACTCAAAGTATGAGATAATTACGATGAAAGTATCAGCTATTTTATCGTTGAAGTGACATGAAAAATTATACCACCACAAAAAGTGAAAAAACCAACTGATATACCAAAAACTAAAAACATCATTTTCAAACAACAAAAACTTGATATAGTTCCCACAGTTTATGGAAATAATGAAGAAAATAAAGATATACAAAAACCTATTACATTGAGTATTTTTGTATTACTTGTATTTTTTGTGTGAAGTTTTATATTACTCAAAAGACAAAAAATTTTATAATTATAATGAAAATGACATGAAAATTTTAGCCATAGAAACGAGTTGCGATGATACTTCAGTAGCTCTTTTTGAAAATGATATATTACTCACCATGGATACAAAAAGTCAGATAAAAATTCATCAAATTACTGGATGAGTCGTTCCAGAAATTGCAGCAAGAGAACATGCAAATGCTATTTTTGAAGTAATTGATAGTGTGCTTATAGAGTCAAAAGTAACTCTTGAAAACATCGATTATATGGCAGTAACTGCTTTTCCTGGGCTGATTCCTTCGCTTTTAACTGGTATAACAGTTGCAAGAACTTTAGCAAAAGTTTTAAAAAAACCTCTTTTAGAATTGAATCATATTCAGGGTCATATTTTTTCAAATTTTTTAGAAAGAAAAGAAAGTGATATACATTTTCCTCTTGTTTGTTTGACTGTTTCATGAGGGCACAATGATATTTATTTTATGAATTCTCTGTGGGGAATGCAAAAAATATGAACTTCAACTGATGATGCAGCTGGAGAAAGTTATGATAAAGTAGCAAAAATGATGAGACTTCCATATCCAGGTTGACCAATTATCTCAGATTTGGCAGGAGAATATATGAATATGAAAAAAAAAGAATTATTTCCTCGTGTTTGGTTAAAAAAAGATGAATTTGATTTTTCATTTTCTTGATTAAAATCAGCTGTCAAAAGAGAAGTTGATAAAAGAATTTTAGAATATGGAAGTTTAAATGAAGGAGATAAACGAGAAATTTCATATGAATTTCAAAATGCTGTGAATGAAGTTTTAGCTTATAAGTTGATACATTGATGAATACAAAAAAATGTAAAAACTATTATGCTTGCTGGATGAGTCAGTGCAAATAATGATTTAAAAAATAAAATTCAGACTTGAGCTCTGAGAAATAATTTAGAATTTATACACCCAATAAAAAATTTGTATTGTATGGATAATGCAGCTATGATAGGAATTTTGGCTTATTATAAAATCAAATATTGACAAGAGTAAAAAGAGATCTGCAATGAAGTCTCTTTTTACTCTTTTTTAATAGATTTACTTGATTTAAAAACATATTTTTTGATTTTCATAACTTTTTTATATACTAGCTACATATTTAATCATTAACCATTATTATGGAAGAAAAGAAAATTAGAAATTTTTGTATTATTGCTCATATTGATCATGGAAAATCAACTTTAGCAGATAGATTACTTGAAATAACTGGAACTATTGATAAAAGAGATATGAAAGAACAAACTCTCGATACTATGGATTTGGAAAAAGAAAGAGGAATTACGATTAAATTGACTCCAGTAAGAATGAAATGGAAGGGATATGAACTCAATATGATCGATACTCCTTGACATGTTGATTTTCAATATGAAGTTTCCAGAAGTCTTGCTTCCGTAGAATGAGCATTACTTATTGTTGATGCTACCCAATGAATTGAAGCACAAACTTTATCAAATGTTTATATGGCTATTGAAAATAATTTAGATATTATTCCGGTTATTAATAAGATTGATTTACCAGCTGCTGATGTAGAAAAAGTAAGTAATGAAATAATAAATTTACTCTGATGTAGTCTTGATGATATTATTCCCGTTTCTGCAAAAACTTGACTGAATGTTGAATCTGTTCTTGATGTTATTATTAAAAAAGTAAGAATTCCTCAAATCATTGAAGTGAACGATGGATTAAGTATTGCTGATAAAGAATTAAAAGCACTCGTATTTGATAGTCAATATGATAGTTATAGGTGAGTAGTAAGTTATGTAAAAGTATTTGCTGGACAAATTAAAAAATGAGACACCCTTCATTTTTTAAATACTCATAAAAAAATAGAAGCTCTTGATGTTTGATACTTTTCTCCAAAATATATTTCAGCTGATAGAATAGAAAATGGATCTATTTGATATGTGGTTACTGGTTTAAAATCTATTCGAGATGCTCAAGTATGAGATACTATTTGGAAACCAAGTAATATTTTATGACCAAAAGATAAACCAGAAGATACCAAAGCAATCGAGTGATTTAAAAAAGTGACTCCGTTTATATATGCTTGAGTTTTTCCTATGGATACAGCTGAGCATCCACTCTTTAAAGATGCTTTTGAAAAACTTATACTCAATGATAGTGCTTTAAAAATAGAACCCGAAGTTTCAGGAGCATTGGGACATGGCTATAGATGTTGATTTTTAGGACTTCTCCATCTTGATATCGTAAAAGAAAGACTCTTTCGAGAATTTGCTATGGATGTCATTATTACAGCTCCACAAGTTACTTATAGAATTAAAAGAGCTGGGGATCAACTTTCGCTCTATTCGAGATATTTTCCTCAACTTATAGAAGAAAACGGGAAAAAATATACTCTTATTTATATATCAAATCCAGAAGATTTACCAGCAAGAGAATTATATGAAACTATAGAAGAACCAATTGCAAAATGTGAAATTATTACTCCGAGTGAATATATTGGTCCTCTTATGAAGCTTTCTCAAGAAAGAAGATGAATATTAAAAAATCAGTCATATATAGAAGGAACGAGAGTTATGTTGAGTTATGAATTACCAATGAATGAGCTTATTTGAGATTTTTATGATGAATTAAAAAGTTTAAGTAGTGGATATGCTTCTATGAATTATGAATTTATGAAATATAAAGAAGATGATTTAGTAAAACTAGAAATACTCATTGCATGAGAAAAAGTAGAAGCACTTGCTCTCATATGTCATAGAACTCAAGCAGCTTATTTATGAGGAAAAATTACCTCGAAATTAAAAGAAGTCGTTCCAAAAGCTATGTTTACGATCGCTTTACAAGCAGCTGTTTGATGAAAATTTGTAGCGAGAGAAGATATTTCAGCTATGAGAAAAGATGTAACTGCAAAACTCTACGGATGAGATATTACCAGAAAAAGAAAACTCCTTGATAAACAAAAAGAATGAAAGAAAAAAATGAAGCAATTTGGAAAAGTAAGTCTTCCAAGTGAAGCATTTGTAAATTTATTAAAAAAGTAAAAAAGTTGAAATAAATTTTTTTGACTTTTGATTAAAATTTATATAATCTTCGAGATATATGCAATTTGAATATATATTAAATTTTATTTTTATAACTTATACTGATTATGAGTGAAAACCAAAATACTTGTTGTGAAACATGAGAAAATAAATCTTGTGTAAAATGTGATACAATGCCTTATATAATCATTATAGTTTTACTCATGATTATATCTGTTTTAAGCTTTTTTGTTGGAAAAAATTATGATGTTATTTTTCATCCAAAAATGAAAAATGAAAATATAAACGGAGTGAAAGATCAAAATATAAATAATTCTTGATCTGCCGTAACTTCTGATATAGTCATAAAAATTATTTGAGATAAAAGATGTCCTGAATGTCCTACTCCTGCGATAACTGAACAATTAAAGAAACTTCCATTTTTAGCTGGAGCTCAATTTGAAATGGTTGATTTTTCTGATGAATGAGTGAAAGAAATCTTAAAAGCAAATGATGTAAAAACTCTCCCTGCATTTTTACTCAATACTAAAAATGTTCCTGATAGTGAATTTGCTAAGTATTTAGTAGAAACTCCTGCTGGACTTTTTAGTCTGAATGTTTGATCAGAATTTGATCCTTTTGGAGAAATGTGTAATAATCAAATCGATGATAATGGAGATAATTTAGTAGATTGTGCTGATCCAACTTGTGCAAAAGACTTTACATGTGCTCCAAAAGTAGACAGACCAGTTGCTGATTTATACATTATGTCATATTGTCCTTACGGATTGCAAGCTCAAAAATGATATTTAGAAGTTATGTCTAAATTATGAAAAGTTGCTGATGTGAATATTAAATTTGTTCAATATGTTATGCATGATCAAAAAGAAGCTGATGAAAATGTAGTTCAATATTGTATTCAAAAAAATGAAAAAGATAAATATACAAAATATTTAAACTGTTATTTAGCTGAAGCTGATAAATGAGCTGCTTGTAGAAAAGAAGTAAAAATTGATGAAAAGAAATTAACGAGTTGTATAGATACAACAAAAAAAGAATTTAAAGTTGATGAAAAGATGAAAGATACATCAAAACAATATCCTGATTTTGACATAAATAAAACAGAAGCTTTAGCTGCTGGAGTACAATGAAGCCCAACTTTTGTATTAAATGGTATAAAATTAGATAAAATAGGAAGAAATGCAAAAGCTTTTGCTGATGCTATATGTTCTAGTTTTAAAAATAAACCAAAAGATTGTGAACAAACTTTTCAAGATATAAACTTTGATCCAAGTTTCTGATTTACAACAGGAAATGGAGCAAATACTGCTAATTCTTGATGTGGACAATAATTAAAAAAGAACCCCTCAGTCCTTCGGACAGCTCCCCTTAAGTACTAAAATAGCATAACTTTTTCAAAAAACAGACCTTAGAATAGGCTTATTTGTGAGCTAATTCAAGGTTTTATAGTTACTTTTCAGAAATAGAACTTCATTTTTCTAATAAATTGCATATAGTATGCTAAGAAATTAGTAATAGAATTTCTATTAAATTTTAAAGTTTTTTCTTTTAAAAAAGACTTTATTTTTTACATATTTTCTCTAAGGATACAGTTTCATTTTTTTCTTGTTCAAATTCAAAAATAGGATTCATTTTATTATAAATATATCCTGAAATTCATAAACAAAGCTGAACTAAAGCTACTAAATTTTCTGTTTTTTGTATAGATTGAGTTCCAATCTTCTCAAAATTAAATTCTTGTTTTCAAGTTTTAAAAATTCTCTCAATTTCCCATCTCTTTAAATATCTTCCAATATTAGATTCATTATTTACATTTGAAATAACTCTCATTGGATTTTTAAATCACTCTAAAGTTTTTACAAAAACATATAATTTTTGTTCTACTCAAGCTATTTTTACTGTATAATTTCATTCTTTTAAGCTTCAAACATTTATATTTTTTCATTTCAATTCTCAATCTAATATTTCTATATTTCTATTTGTTTTTAGTCTTATGCAAAAGAAAAATCAAGTTTCTATCAGTAATTTAAACTTCTTAAAATCATCATATCATCTATCTGCTAATATCCAATATTTACTTCAAAAAATAGAGAGTATTTTATGTATTTGCTGAGTAAATATTTCCATTGTTATTTCATTGTCTGTAGTATCTTTTTTTATTCTTTCTCTTTTAAGAAATAATGGTATTGCTTTTATACTTACTCAATGCCATTTAAATCAATTTCATAAAGTTCATTTACTTCAGTCTCTTACTACTTTTAATCACTCCATCTTTTTAGCTGAGTTTTTATTTATATCTACTGTATCTAAACAAAAATAATTATTTTCTTTATCTATTTTTCATATAAATTTTATCATTGTTTTTTCCACTTTTTCTGATAAATGAAACCATTGCTTATTTCATAAATGATTTGAATAATAATTTTTCATTTCTCAAGCACTCTTTTCTTTTGTATCTCACATTTTTGTTAATACTGTTGTTTTATATTCTAACATATTTTCTAGTATGGTTCTAAAAAATTTCTTTTCTGGTTTTTTCATTCAAAAACTGACTGACTTGACAGTATTTACTATTGTATGTTTCAGTATATCTATTTTCATAATAATAAGAGTTAATATATATAATACACTCTAATTATATCCTTCGTAGCTTTGTCAAGTCTTTTTTAGACTTTTTTTATGAAAATTTTAATGCTATTTTAGTATCTTATCTTTATTTCTTTTGAGAAGCTGATTTCTCAGAAATTTCTTGTGTGCT
>JAVHSE010000058.1:0-2053 GCA_036172015.1 Patescibacteria group bacterium
CTAATTATTTCATCATGCTAAATTTTAGATCAACTTTTGAGTTTTTATTCAAATCATTCGATATATCTGGAGATACGAAATTAATTGAAAAACTAGAATTGGATGGAATAAGATTTCTGATGTTAATAAAAAGACATTGGATTTTTTGAGTATTGAAATCTTGGAGAGTTCTTGTAGTTATCATTATTGCATTCATAAATTCATATCTACTTTTTTCAGAAGAATGACATACTATTATATCCACTATTATTTGAATATTTTTGCTGTTAAATGTATTTTATTGGGTAATTATCATTTGTATTTATTTGATACAATTTTATAAAATTCAGTGAAATGAACCCTATGTAGAAGATATTTATTCTTGTTTAAAAAAATCAAAAGATAGTGATCTTATCTTTACCAAATTTTTTAATCAAACTATATTTTTACTTTTTACTTTAATTGGAATCACTATTTTTACGAGTTTTACGACATTTTCAACACTCATAAATGGATGAAATACACTCTCTGGAGCAACTTCATTTTGATTTTGAGCAATTAATGCTGTTTTACTCATTATTCAACTTGGGTTATTTTATTCATATTTACAAAATATGATGAATTTAGAAATGGATTTTAATGTTATTATTCCTGGGAAAATATTATTTTACAATCAAAATGGATTACTTGGAACGAGTCAAAGTATGAATGCTGAAAAAATAAAAACCATGAACACAAAATATTCAGGTTTATTTTGATCTTTTTTTAATTATTGAGATATCATTATATTAACAGAATGAGATAAAGAAAACAACGGTGAAATGAAAATGGATTATATTTGAAATCCAATAAAAACAGTAAAAGAGCTCCAAAAAGTTATTGGAAATGATATCAAAACCATGGAAAATGATGTCAATTTACTTCTCAAAAAACTCGAAAATGAAATTGGAATTACCAATATTTCGACTCCTGAAAATAAGCAAAAAATAAAAGATTATATTCTCAATAATGAAGCAAAATTAAAAGAATTATTTGAAAAAGCTGATAATGAATGAAAAAGAGAATTAAGAGAACTTTATATCTTAATACATAATTAAAATGTTTCGATTTATAAAACTCATTATTTGGTTATTTGTAATATCTGGAATATTTTTTTATATAAATTACAATAATTTTAAAGATGAAAAGATTGTCAAAGATAAAATAATTACTGTTCAAAAATGAGATAATCTTGTTTCAGCTTTAAAAAGAGAACTCAGTTTTTCTGAGTTTTATTTAAAAGTATATTTAAAATTAAATCCAGACAAAAAAATATGAGTCATGGAATGAGAATATAGATTATCTTCATGAGATAGTGTAGAATGAATCATAAAAACTCTTTCCTATTGAGCTAAAAGTAGAGAAGAAAAATTGACTCTGCTGGAATGATGGAATATATATGATATAGATGAATATTTAGTGAGTCGATGATTAGCAAATGCAGGAGAATTCATTGCAGAAGCAAAAAATATACCTCATTATATCTCTGATTTTTCATTTTTACAATATGCTCTTTCTTTAGAATGATACTTGTATCCTGATACTTATTTTATCAATCCAACTACTTTTCAAATACAAGATTTTAATAGTATTCTTCTTGAAAATTTTAGAAAAAAATCATACGATAATTTACTCTCAACTCTGACTCCAAAAGAATTTACAGAAGTTATGATACTCGCTTCTATAGTAGAAAAAGAAGAAAGAAATAAAAATGAAAAACCAACCGTAGCTGGAATACTCAAAAAAAGATATATGGAAAAATGGTTTATTGGAGCTGATATTACAGCTTGTTATGCTTTTAAACTCACATCAAACCAATGTAAAATGAATTTATCAAAATATATTTGAGAAAAAAATGAGTACAATACGAGAAGTATGGTGTGACTTCCAAAAACTCCTATTTGCAATCCAAGTTTTGAATCCGTCAATGCAGTTATAAATTCATTTCCTTCTCCATATTATTATTATTTACACGACTCAATCACAGGAAAAGTTTATTATGCAAAAACCAATGAAGAACATGTGAGAAATAAAA
>JAVHSE010000059.1:0-10017 GCA_036172015.1 Patescibacteria group bacterium
CATGAAAGCTATTTGATTCTAGTTTTTGAGAAAACCAATTTAGATTGGGTATATTCATAAATAATTTTAAAAAAATAAGTTTTAAATATAAATAATATATTTAAAATGTCAAATTTTTAACTCTCAATTTTATCTTTTTCCATATTTTCATCCCAAAGTTTCTTTTGACTATCATAATAAAATATTGGAATAGCAATGAGTGTCAGTATAGCACTCGTTGATAATCAACAAACGATACTCCGAGCGAGTCAGCTCCACACAGGATCAGAAGTTATTTTTATAGCTCAAAATATAGCAGAAATACTCGTCAGCATTATTGGCATAAATCTTATATATCATGCATGTATAATTGCTTTTTCAATAGTCCATCATCTTTTTTTTAATATATCAATATAATCGATAAGAAGTATCGCATTTCAAACTACTATTCAAGCTAAGCTAATGACTCAAATCATTCCAGTTGCATTAAAATATTCATTTTTGAATATATATAATAGTGAAAATCCAGGAAAAATTCAAAAAAATCAAAGGAGAAAAGGTAACATAATTATTCCAGCGACTCAGAAACTTCTAAATTGTCAGACCATTAAAAAATATATCGCAAGAAGTGCTATAATCATAGCTGTTCCAAGATCTCTAAAAGTATCCATAGTGAGTTTCCATTCTCCATCCCATTCTAATTTATATATCTTTCCATCTCTGAATCATTGGTAAGTAATATCATAAAATGAAGAATCAATTACTTTATATTTTCATGCTAAAAAATTTTTATTTTTGAGTTGAGACATCAGTTTTACAATTGGATATACTACAGAGTTATCTCACATTTCTGAATATATAAAATTTGAAATCTCTCTCTTATCGGTATTTATTTCAGGGTTTACAAATTCATAACTTATTTTTGCAATACTAGAAAGAGGTATTTTTACTCCATCTTTGTTTGTAAATTTAATTTTTTCAAGCATTTCTAAACTTTCACTTTGATTATTTTTTACTCATAAAATAATATTGGTGACTTCGAGAGAGTCAGAATTTGAAATGATTGAAATATGAGTAGTATTTTTTGTAATAGCAAGAGTAGAAGTTACCTGTTTTGTATCAAGTCATGCTCTTGCTATTGATTCATTATCAAGATTGATAACTATTTTTCTATAGGTACTCGCAAGAGAAGTATGTAAGTCAGCTAGTTTTTCTCAGACTTCTATTTTTTTAATTTCATTATAGACATCATTGGTAAATATATCTAAATTTTTTATATCATCTCATCACTTTAACTTTATCATAAAGGTAGCTCTTACTGGAGGTCCTGGAGGATCTTCAAGGAGTCTGAGTTTCACATCTGGATATCTTTCGAGTAAATATTTTGTTAATAAAGGTCGTATTTGAAAAGTATACATTTCTGATTTTATTCTTTCTGGGAATTCTTCTTTCGTCACTAAATTAATTCTTGAAGAGATTTGGTATTCTTCCGTTCTATTTGATCATCATCTAAATAAATTCGCAAAATCTCACATAAATGGAGTTCCAATCGTTGAAGAAACTGATGATGCAATATTGAGTTCTTTTGATAGAGAAGGATTTTTTAGAAAAAATGTTTCAATATCTTTATTTATTTCCAGCATCTTATCTACATTCGTTCATCTTAAGTTATCAATCCATAAATATACCTGATCTTTATCTGATTTAGGGAGCATACGAGCTTTAAAAATTCAAGTATATATTGGTGCTATAATAATAAATAACAGAGATATCCAGAAAAATATTTTAAATATTTTTCTATTTCTTTTTCCTTTTGTATTATCGTGTATAAAAATATTCATCAATTTTAAATATATTTTTCTTATATCCCATTTTGATTCTTTTTTGTGTGGATGTTTTTCTCACTCTTTGATATCTTTTGTTGTTATATAGGAAACCCAAGGATTAATAGAAAAAGCAACAATAATAGAAAATAATAATGCTACAATCGCAAATTTTGGAATTGGTCACATATATTCTCACATCATTCCTGTTACTGCAAACATACCTGCAAAAGATAAAATTTTTGTGATAGTTGATAATATAACTCATGATCAAACCTCCTCAGTTGCATTTAAAATAGCTTCTATCTTACTTTTTCCCGTATTTATTCTCTCCTCTAAATGTCTGTGAATATTTTCAACTACTACAATTGAATCATCAACTAACATTCAAATAACGAGAATAAGAGCAAAAAGAGAAATTCTATTTATATTGTATCATACTATATATGAGTATAAAAATACAAGCGAAAGTATTAATGGTATAGAAGTAGCTGTATTGAGTGCATTTTTAAATCATAAAAAGAGAACAAGAATTATCACTACTATCATAATTGATTCAATCAGATCAGTTATGAGATCATCGGTAGCTTTCTTGGCTTCAGATCATTCATCTTGAATAATTTCAATTTTTATATCTTTTGGAAGTTCTTTTTTTATTTCTTCCATTTTCTTTTTTATATTGTTGGTTACAAATACTCCATTGGTTCCAACTTGTTTTCATATTCAGAGAAAAACTCAATATTTTCAAAAATTATCTTTACTGGAAAATGTAGAATAGTTTGAAACTCTTTTTTCTCCATAACTCAACTCAGCAATATCTTCTAAATAGAGAATTTTTCCATTTATATTTGATACAATAAGTTTTTTGAGAGCATTTATATCGTTTACTTTTCCATTTGTTTCTAGAAATACTCTTTCTCAATTATGGAGATGAAAGTTTCCATTTGGTAAACTGAGATTATTTTTTTGTAAAATATCATAAATTTGCATAATATCAGTATTTTTTGCTTCAATTTTTTCGAGATCAAGCTCTATAACGATGTTTTTTTTCATTCCTCACACTATATCAAGAGTCGTAACATTTTCTATTATTTTTAGTTTATTTTTGATAATATTTGCCATCTGACGAAGGTAGATATATTTATTTTGAATTCAAATATCCTTTTTCCCATCATAATAAATACTATAAGTAATTTGAGGAAGTTCATCAGGATTGATAGCTTTAATGATTGGAAATTCTACTCAAATAGGTTTGAGATCCATATTTTGAGATATTTTTTGATTGAGTTTTATTTTTGCATTTTCTACATTTTCTCAAACTTTAAATTTCACCATTACTCACACATAATTATCTCATGATACTCAAAAAACTTCATCAATTCATTCAATTTCCATGATTTTGTTTTCGAGTTCATTGGTAATAAGTCTTTTTATTTCATCTGATGTGAGACTTGGAGCTTGAATAAAAATATTAAAAGCTGGTACTATAATAGTTGGGTTATATTGTTTTGGAATAATAATATAACTTCCAATTCAAGATAAGAGAGTTATTATAATAATAACGAGAGTTAACTTTGAGTTTTTTATAAAAAATTCAGCAAATTTTGAGAACATATATATTTATTAATTATTATTGTAAAATCTCACCATCAAAAATATTTTCTTTTCACTCAGTAATTATTATTTCTCAAATATTAAGTCAACGAATTTGTGAAAAATTATCATTTTGTTTTTCAATTTCAATATTTTTTAATAGAGCTTTTTTTCATTCTAAAACAAAAACTTGAGGTATCATAAATTTTGTTAAAAGAGCAGTATTTGGAATAATAATTCCAGTATTTGAATTATTATCATGGAAATATATTTTTGAATAACTTCCTATTTTTATATCTCATTTTTTATTTTCAAGTGTGATTTCAATACTTGATTTTTTTGTCAGCATATCTCTGACAGGAAGTTTTTTTGTTATGACTCCATTTTTCAGTTCACTTGATCACTCAATTTCTGCTTGTACTCAATTTCAAATATTTATTTTACTCAGTAATTCTTCAGGGATTTGGACTTCAATTTTGATACCATCATAAGATGAAACCACTAAAATAGGAGTTCATGGTCAAACGATACTTCCAACTTCGCTGAGTTTTTTTGTTACTATTCCATTAAGTAGAGAAATGATTTTTCCATTTTCTATCATAACTCAGGCATTATTTTTTCATAATACAACTTGATTTATTTGTGTATCAATTTCTGATAAACTCGCACTTTTTTGTTTTTTTAACGATTCGAGTGAAGCAAGTATTTCACTCAGTCCATTTTGAGAAAGTTCTTTTTGTTTTTTTGAAATCTCTGTCTTGGTATTTATATCAGTGAGTTTTCAATCTCCAATAGAAGATATTTGAGATAATGTTTGTTTGAGAGTTTCTATTTGTTTTATAGCTGATTCTTGTTGTTTTTCTAGCATATCGAGAGTTGATTTTTTTTCTTTTTGAAAATTCCCTATGCTATCAATACTTCCTTTGAGTCATAAAAAATAATTTCCTGAAACGGTTATAATAGCTTGTTCATTTTGATTTTGCAGAGCTGTAATTTGATTTTTATAGTTTTGAATCGTATTTTCTGTAAAATTTGTATTTGAAATAGAGTTTTCTATAGTTGTATATGCTTTTTTTAAAATATTTCGTATATCAGTAGAGAAAAGGGTATTATATTCGTGAAGAGCATTTTCGATATCATTATTTGTATCGAGAGGAAGTTTTTTTATATCAGTAATTTTTGATAAAAGAGTTCTAAAATCATTTTCTATTTGAGTTTTTAATGTAGTATTTTTTGCTCAGATATATATTTCAAAACTATCATTTTTATTTTTATTATCATCGGTTACTCAAAAAAGATTATCTAAAAAATCAATTTCATTCGCCATTAATATATTTGCATTAGAAATTGCATTTTTTGAATTTGAATATATATCAGATTCTTTTTGATTGAAAGAAATTTTACTATTTTCTAATTGTAATTTTGCTGTTTCTATTTGCGTTTCAGCAGATGATATTTGAGTTTCTACTGTTTTAATTTGATTTTGAGTTATATTTTTTGTATCAATAGTTCAGAGTTCACTACCACTTACTCATAAATGAGCAATTTCAATTCATGTTTGAGCACTTTTAATTTTTTCATTCATGACTTGTATTTGTGCATCATACATTTCACTCGTTGATTTTTTTAAGCTTTCTAAACTGATAATTATTTCATTACTAGAATTGAAACCAGTTTTTGCTTCATTAGAATCTAAAGTAGCCACTACTTCTCAAATATAAACTTTATCTCAAATATTTTTTGTAATGGAAGTAATTTTTCATCATATTTTTGCTCAAAGAGAAACATTATTAAAACTATCTGTATATCATATATAACTCTCATTTCCATCTATACTTCCACTTTGTACAGAAGCTGTTTTATAGTATTTTTTAATAATTTCGTTTTTTTCTTCAGTACAAGAAGTAAGAAAAAGAGTAAAAATAAAAGTAAAAACAATGATTTTTTTCATATATTTATGAGTTAAAAAATAAAATTTCTATTTCACTTAATAATTTTGTTTTATCAATAGCACAAGTGCTATAGGTGCTTTTTTCTCTTCAAATTTGATTAATAAGAGTAAGAAATAAAAAAGTTTTTTCTTGGCTAAAAGCTACTTTTTTATTCATAGCTGTATAAATAGTATTAAAAATTTTTTTTTGTTTTTCTTTTATATAAGAGCTTATAATATCATTTTCTTCATATCCGTTTTGATTTATAACAAAAAAAATATTTTTGTTTACTTCTCAAAAAGTCAGAAAATCATGTAATAGTAATTGAAAATTATTTTTATTCCATTTTTTTATAATATTTTCAATAAAATCGAAATAAATATGAAAACTAGAATCAAGAACTTCAATAATTAATTCTTCTTTAGAAGGAAAATGATAATAAAGGGAAGCCTTTTTCATACCAATTTTACTCGCAATATCCTGCATAGAAACTTCTTTAAAGCTTTTGTCATAAAAGAGTTCCTCGATTTTTTTTATAATTTCTTGTTTCGTCATATATAATAATACAATAATAAACTACCAATCGTTAGGTAGATTATATAGAATAAAAATAAATGTCAAATAATTTTACTTGATTTGCAAGGGAAGTAGAAATAGAACTTTTTATTTTTTAATTATCAATTTAAATACTCTTCCTTCTGAGTCTAAAGTAACTTTTAAATCATAAATATCACAAATTTTTTTCACGATAGAAAGTCAAATACCATAACCTCAGAAATTATTTCAATTGAATCATTTATAAAATATATCAAAATATTTATCAAGTTCTTCACTATTTATAGTATTTTTTATAGTATTTGAAAAAATTATTTCATCTTTTTTTATATCTATGTTTATTTTTTTATCTTCTGAATATTTAAGTCCATTTTCAATAATATTTTTGAGTAAAATTTCAAATAAATTTTTATCTCAGTTAATAATAAAATCATTATTATAATGAAGATGAATATTTTTATTTTCTCAATATTTCAGAAATAATTCTTTCAAATTTATGTTTTCGGTTCATTTGTTTTTTGAATTTTCTGCGAGAAATAAAAGTGACGAAATAATATTTTCCATCGAAGTAATTTCTTCAAAACTAGATTTGAGTAAATCAGCATCATAAGAAATTTCTAAAAGTTCAAGATTTGATTTTAAAACTGCTAATGGATTTTTCAATTCATGAGCGAGATTATGATTATAATTTTTTAATTTTTCATTGGTTTCTTGAATTGGTTTTGTTGTCAAATAAGCCAGTTTTAAACTCACAAAATATATAATAATACTCGAAATAAAAAATATAATATATTTATTATTTCATCTATTTCAAGAAAAATCAACGATCCCACTCAAATTAAGATATTGGAAAAAAATAGAAAGTGTTATTACTATAAAAAGTAAAAAAAAACTTATTTTTAATGCGAGTTTATGCTCTTGCGATAGTTTCATAATAAAAAGTTATTCAATAATATATCAAACTCATTTAATAGTTTTAATAAAATCTTTTCCAATTTTTTTTCTTATAGTCGAGATATGAGCTTCTAAAGTAGTGGAAGAAAGTTCTAAATTTTCTTCTGCTTCCCCCCAAACATGTTCGAGTATTTGAGTTTTATTTTTTGGATATCATTTATTTTGAGCGAGAAATTCTATAATAAGATATTCTTTATTTCAGAGTTCTATTTCATTTTTATCAAAAAATAATTTATGTTTTGATAGATTTATTTCATAATCTTTAATAATAATTTTATTTTCAATAATAGAATTTTTTCTTTTGAGAAGAGAATGAATTCTCGCGAGTAATTCTTTGAGTTCAAAAGGTTTCGTCATATAATCATCGACTCATAATTCAAACATTTCCAGTTTATCATCGAGCATACTATTCGAAGTAAGAGCTATAATTGGAGTATTTTTTCCGGATAATCTGAGTTTCCTTGTAAATTCTTTTCCATTTACATATGGCATATTAATATCCAAAATAAGAGCATCATATTCATTTCCTATCATTTTTTCGAGAGCTTCTCATCCATGAGCAGCCACTTCAGTAGTAAAGCCTGATATTTTTAGAAATTTTGCTATATTCTCCCTCAATTTCGGATTATCTTCAACAACGAGTATTTTCATAGAGAGTATTAAAAAATTATTATATTTCACATTGTCCATTGAGACAATTTTGTCATTCATATTTTTTCATGATTCATTTTTTTACTAAAAATGTATATATATTACATCAAACACAATACCCAACTACTGATTCTAACCACATAAATACGATACAAAGAACACAAAGTAAAATAGGTGGAGAGAATGGAGTAATCATTATTGATGATAGATTTTGTCTCTCTAGAGTAAATTTTTGAATTTCAATGAGTTCTTTATAAGTAAATCACCAATCAAGAAGTATTCAAGATTGTACTATGAGACAAAATAAAACAAGAGTCGAAATTATGAGTCATATAATCCAAGCGAATCTTTTTTGTATGGCTCAAACATATATTTTTGGAGATTTTTTTATAAATAGTCTGACTATATTTCAAAATAATGAATATTTCGGATTTATAAATACTTTTATAACGAAATCAATCCACACGATTGATATAATTACTAAAGGAATCATATATGCAGCTTTAAATAAAACTAAAAATAATGCAAATAATGCAAAAACCAGACTAATTCCAGCTGAAATTCTTATTTCTACTTCATTTACAAATCCATATTTATCATTTTTTTGACTCATATGAGCCATGTATTCTCCATACATACTGGTATTATTTAAGATATAAAAAAATAGGAAAACCTATTATATTTTTATAATAATAGGTTTTTTAGAAAAGTGAATTTTATTGTGCTAATTTTTCAACTAATTTTGCTTTTAAAGTTCATTTAGAATTCACTTCATCTTGATTTAAATAAGAACTATAATCTATACTACTTGAAAGTCCTGCATTTGATAATCATTTCAAAAATCATCTCATATGATTATATGATGCTCATCATATATCAGTGAATACTATTTTTATATCATCATTATCAGTAGTTTTTATCGTATCTACTATATCATTTATATCAAGTATTTCAATTTTTAATCCTACATCTAGTGCATTTTGAAGTGATTTTTCTCATTCTAGTTTTAGTGAATTGAAAGTAGATTGTAATTCTCCATAATTTGTAGGAGCAGAGAGATTATATCTTTCAAGTAATACTTTTATAGCTTCCATATGTTGACCTTCAGATTCAGCTATATTTTTAAAAGTTTGTACTCAGTAGAGAGTATAAAAATAATTATAAGCATCACGAGCTACCATTTCTTCACTGTATTGGTAATCTAAATCAAGTTTTTCTTGTTCTGATAGTTCGCTAGGAGCTATATCTTTTATCATATCTCAAGGATTTCCAGAATGTTTCATTTGAGAATTGTTTCCAATTCATTGTCATTGACTTTTATGTTGTCATTGACTATTTCCATGAAGAGTATTTTCAATTCTTTTTCATTGACCTTGTCATATCCTTGATCAATTTCATAGAGCATAAGTAGCTATAATTCAAGTGGTAAGTATGGTAGTAACAAGAATACTTGTTACTATTTTTGTACTATTTTTCATAATGGTATAGTTATATATATAAATTTCTTTCATCTCTTCTCTTGAGATTACGAGCATTATATAGATCAACTTTAAAGCAACTTTAAATAAACAAAGAATTTATAATTAAAATACATATTTTTTATCTGAAAAAAATCACAGAATTTAATGGTATATTTATTCTTTTTTTAAAATTTTTAACATATCATTTTCTATGCTCAAAATTACATCATCTCAAGATTTTAGTTCGTCTGTAAGTATATAATGAGATAGATTATTTAAAATAACATTTGTAATTGCTCTTTTCATAGGTCTTGCTCAAAATTCTGAATCAAATCATACTGAAATTAAATATTGTTTTAATTTTTCATCAAAACTGATATCTATATTTTTTGCTTTGAGAGTTTTTTGTACTTCTCAAAGCAAAATATCAAGGATTTTTAAAATCATTTCTTTATCAATAGGATTATATATAACTATATCATCAATTCTATTTAAAAATTCAGCTTTAAAAAATGATTTTAATTCTTTCATTCATGCTTTTTGTATTTCTTCTTGCGATTTTTTTTCTTCTATCATTTCTGTAATCTTTTTACTTCCAATATTTGATGTTAATATAATGATAGTATTTTTAAAATTCACCGTTTTTCATTTACTATCTGTTAATCTTCAGTCATCTAAAACTTGTAAAAGTATATTAAATACATCTGGATGAGCTTTTTCTATTTCATCAAACAATATTACACTATATGGTTTTCTTCTCACAGCTTCAGTAAGTTGACCTCACTCTTCATATCAAACATATCCAGGAGGTGCTCATATAAGTCTTTGAACTGCAAATTTTTCCATATATTCACTCATATCAATTCTTATAAAAGCATTTTTAGAATCAAATAAATTGAAGGCAAGAGCTTTTGCTGTTTCTGTTTTACCCACTCAAGTAGGACCGAGGAATAAAAAACTTCCCAAAGGTTTATTTTCATCATTTAATCATGCTTTTGCTCTTTTGATAGCATTTGCGACTGCTATCATAGCTTTATCTTGTCAAACGACTGTTTTTTTGAGTGAATTTTC
>JAVHSE010000060.1:0-9884 GCA_036172015.1 Patescibacteria group bacterium
TAATATTAAACTCACTGATTCGCATAATGGATATAGAATGCTCAAAATAGAAGCACTCAAAGATATTTCTATTACGATTGATGGAATGTGACATGCTTCTGAAATAGTCGATATTATTTCTACGAAACATTTGAGATTTAAAGAAATTCCAGTTGATATTCTCTATACAGATTATTCGAAATCTAAATGACAAAGTTCTTGAAATGCTATCAATATAGCTCTCAAAACGATTTGGTATAAGTTTTTTCGATAAAATAAAAAAGTTTCAAAGAAACTTTTTTATTTTAATATTTTTACTTCCCACTTTCCATCTGGTAAAAAATCTTTTCTCATCCACATATTGAGTGTTTTGATAGTTTGATAATTTTGATTATTTTCTATAGCCCATTTTTTTACATCATCTATTTTTCATACAGAAATATTTTTTATTTTAGGTGATTCATATACTCCTCCAATCAGAGTATCTATATAATCTTTTTTCTTTTCATAATCAATAATTACATATTTTATAGCCAGTATTCTAAATACATAACGAGATGTTTCTTCATTGAGATAGAGATCATAATAATTATCTACATTTTGATCTTTTAAAGCATTTTTTATACCATTTTGTCATCTATTATAAGCAGCAGCTGTCAGAGTCCAATCATGAAAGATAGTATGAAGAGAGCTTAAGTATCTCAAAGCTGCATCAGTTGATTTTTCAAAATTGTATCTTTCATCTATATTATCATTGACAATAAGTCAGTATTCACGAGCTGTTTCCGGCATAAATTGCCAAATTCCAGCTGCTCATACATTGGAAATAACATCATTTCTGAGAGCACTTTCTGCTATGGGAAGATATTTAAAATCATCAGGTATATTATTTTCTTTTAATTTTTCTTCTATATATCACATATAAATAGGAAATCTTTTTATATACAAAAAAAATTGGTAGAGATTATAAGAAGTATTGAGAAATTCTTTATCAAATCTTTCTTTTATAAAATAATTTTTATTTATATCTGGTAATTTTTCTCCAGCGAAAACTAAATTATTTTCAGGATATGAAAAAATTAAATTATTTTTTTCTCCACTAGTTTTTTTATAAAAATTGTTCAAAACTACTATAAAAAGAGTGATGAAAATCATTATAATTATTATTATTTTTTTTGTTAGGTAAGACATTTTTTACTAATTATGAGATATATAAAAGTATACTTACTATTTCTGTATAAAAATAGTATACAATAAACCTTGTCAACATAAAATATAAGTTTGACTTACATTTTTTTTTGAATAACTTAACATTTAATTACGATAAATCAAATTATATTTTTACAAATTAATGACTTTTTCAACTCTATGCAAAAATATAACAGCTTAAAGAATATATTAAATTTGATATTGAAAGATATAAAAAAACAAGATTTTCTTGTATATTTTAGAAAAATTTCTTTGCTTCAAATTTCTGATGACACTATTGTTTTTTGAGTCGTATCTTCTTTTATGAAAGATAATCTCAGAGCAAAATTTTATGATACTATTAAATCAGCTACTTTGCTTGAGTTTCCATCTCTCAGCAATATAGATTTTATAGTAGATAAAAATATAGAAAATCCATCAAACAAAGATGTGATTGATTGTGGAAATTATTTTAAAGAATATTCAAAAAAACAAAAAAAATGAATTTCTTCAGAAATAAATAATGAATTACCTCAAGATAATAGAGATGAAAATTCAACTCAATGATCAGTGAGTGAAAGATATACATTAGATAATTTTATAGTGGGACCAAGTAATCAATTACCATATTCTGCTTGTGAAGCTGTGGTGAGAAATCCTGGAAAATCATATAATCCTTTGTATATATATGGAGATGTTTGACTTGGAAAAACACATCTTCTTCAATGAACTGGAAATGCTATTTTGAAAAAATATAAAAACAAAATAGTCAGATATATGACAGCTGATAAATTTATAACTGAGTATGTTACAGCTGTAAAGAAAAAATGAGTAGAAAGATTGAGACAAAAATATGCTGAAGTGGATGTTATTATTATTGATGATGTGCAATTTTTACAAAAAAAAGAACAAACACAAAATGAAATGTATAATATATTTAATATTTTATACGATGCTCAAAAACAAATTATTATTTCTGGAGATAAGCCACCAAAAGATTTAACCGAACTTGAACCAAGACTCAGATCAAGATTTGAATGGGGAATTATTGTTGACATTTCAAAACCTGATTTTGAAACTCGTTTGGCTATTATACAAGAAAAAGCAAGGAATAAAGAATTTCTTTTGCCACAAGATGTTGCAGAATTTATAGCAGCAAATGTAACTGATAGTGTGAGAGAATTAGAATGAATTCTCAATCAGCTCATAGCTGAATATGAACTTGATCATTCGACTCCATCACTCGAAAAAATTGCAAAAAAACTCAAAAAATTAAGTTTTACCACTGATATGCTTGGGGAAACAAAAATAAGAAAAACGACTACTATAAAAAGTTATGAAGATATTATTACGGCAGTATCGAGTCATTTTGGTATAGAAAAAGAATGAATTTTATGAGAAAATAGAAGAAAAGAATTCATGATACCAAGACAGGTAGCTATGTATTTACTCAAAACAAAACTACACTATACTTATGAAAGAATTGGAAATATATTTTCTGGAAGAAACCATGCTTCTGTGCTCTATAGTTGTAATAAATTAGAATCGATTATAAAAAAAGATAAAACACTTCTGTATGAAATCAATATTCTCAGAGATGGAATCTGAATTTAAATCCTGAATTTTCAGGATTTTTATATGTATATAATTAACTTCTCATAATCATGAAATACAATTATGATTCACTCAGAAATTATGCTTTACGGTATTATTTCAAATATTTTCCATCAAAAAATAAGCTCTATTCTAAATTAACTCAGAAATCAGATAGTGAAGAATTACCAAAAAAAGTGTTAGAAAATATTTCTCATCTTATCAAGGAAAAAGAAGTAATAGGAGATAAAATTAGACTTTATTTAATAAAAAATAAAAATCTTCGCTATATTCAATGAAAACTCATACTGGCTTGATTTGAAAAATATATGGTACAAGAAATTTTAGAAAAAGATTTTTTAGAAGAATGAAAAAGTTTATTAAATGAAAAAAGTCTTTTTATTAAAATAGAAAATTACAAAAATGCTGGAAAATCAATTTCGTATGTGAAACAAAAACTTATAGAAAGACCAGAAGATAGAGAATTGATTGAAAAAATTATTCAAGAAATATTTGAAAATGGGGAATGAGAAAATATAATAAAAGAAACAGAAAAACTTAAAAATAAATATGAACCTCAAAAAATTATACAAAAACTCATTGCAAAATGATTTCCTTATAATGAAATAAAAAAATATGTTGAATAATTCACAAATTAGTTTAAATATTTGAAATGAAACGAAACTTCCAAAAAAACTTATTATTTTAAAAGATATTATTATTGATAGAAAATCAAAGTATACGAGTACATGATGATATGTTGAAAGTTATGAAGAAGTTGCGAAATTTATGAAATATTTAGATACAGATATATATTTTCAAAAAGCTACACATAATAGTTATGCCTATCGTATAAAACAAGAAAATGGAAGTATACTAGAATGAAAAAATGATGATGGGGAAACTGGAGCAGGTATGTGTATATTGAGAGAATTACAAAGAGAAAATGCAGTAAATATAGTTTTGGTAGTTACGAGATATTTTTGAGGTATCAAACTCGAAACTGACAGATATAAAAATGTGATAGAGGTAAGTAAAATATTTCTTCAGCACATAAAAACTCAGTAAATAGATTATACTATTCAACTGAGTTTTTTTATGATTTCATCTGGTTTTTCAGGACGATAAAAATAATATCATTGAATAAAATCACAATGAAGTTTGGCTAATATATCAAGTTCTTTTTTATTTCTACTCATTCGGCTATTGTTTTCATTCACAAACTATGAGCAAGAGCTATAATTAAAGTAATGATTTCTTTATTTTCTTTTTCTCGTAAAGCGAGAATAAATGATCTATCTATTTTAATTTTTTACTCAAATAATACTTCATTTTTCATCATATATATAAATTTCTTTTACTAAAGGAATTATGACTTCATTTTGATAATAATTATTTGCATCCTGATTTTTTATTACTCCAAATATAACACAAGGAATAAAGTATTCTTGATTTTTACCATTCATAAAGTGATATATATTCATATATCAAATTTTTGGATTTTGTAATTCTAAATAGATATCTTTTTTATTTCGACTTTCTATTGGAGTCAAAAATCCATCTTTTCATCATTTTCATGCTACTTTTAAAATATTGTCTTTGTTTGTTTCGAGTTCTAAAAGTTCTTCTAAAAAATAACTACTTTTTTGAATATCTTTTTTAAAAGTAGGGAAATACATATCAAGATTTATATCGAGTGATCAACGAAAAGTAAAATGATAATTTTCTTGTATATATTCAGTCATCATAGGATTTGGTGTATCTTGGATAGAATTTGATATATTCAATGATTTTGATAATTCTGGTAATGCTGATAATGTTGCTGATTCTGATGGTAAAAAATCTTCTTTTATAGCACCATCTTTTGCTGTTGAAATACTTTTTCCAGTTGCTTTTTCTCAGACTCTATTGAGAGCTATTTCTTTTGAATCTTGTGTATTGATTGATTTTATTATTTCTTTAGGAATAATAAGAGGAGCATGAGAAATAGGATTTTTAAAATTTATTTCCCAAATAATAAAACAAAAACAAGCCAATCAAAGAGCTCAAAAAAAGTATGAAAATGTTTGAAAAAAAGATAATTTTTTGTTATTTGAATAATTATTTACTTTTATTTGTGTTATTTTTGAGTTTAATTCTTGCTCTAGTTTTTCTTTAAAGTCTTTATTTATAATAATATTTGGTTTCGTTTCTATTATTTTTAAAAGAATAAGTTTCAGTTCATTTTCTCTTTGTTGTAGTGAACTATCAATCAAATAGAGTTCTTTTAAGATATCGTCTATATTATTTTTCATACTATTGATTCACTTAATAATAAAATAATAAGTATTTGTATATAAGTTATTGGTATATTTGAGAGAGTTCTGGAAACAATTTTTTTACAATTATCAAGGCTTTCTCCAGTAATTTCGCTAATTTCTTTATAACTGAGATTATCCCATAATCTCATTATGAGTATTTCTTTTTGTTTTGGTTTCAATGTTTCAAAAAAAATAAGTACTTCTTGGAGTTTATTTTTATTATCGAGATTTTTTGCAAAATCATTTTGGTATCAAATTTCAAGTATTTCATCTAAATTGAGTATTTCTTTTTTTGCTTTATAGTTATCAATAACTAAATTGTAAGCAATACGATAGATCCGAGCTCTAAAATTTGCATTTGGTTCTATTTTGAAACTTTGTATTTTATCCAGTGCTTTCAAAAAAGTTTGACTGGTAATATCTTCACAAAGTTCTCTATCGTATGTTTTTTTATAAATAAAATTATAAATTTCTCACACATATTTTTCGTAGAGTATGGAAAAATTTTCAAGTTTATTTTCTTGACATAAGAAAACTACTTCTATATCATTCATAATATAATAACTGATTTAATAGATAAAAGTGACAAAAAGTATGTATTTTTATTGAAACCAACCTTTTTTTCTAAAATAGAAAAAGAGACTTCCGGATAATATAAAAGTAAGTCATAATACCATATAAAAAGCATATGGATTATCTCACAGAGGAATTTTTACATTCATACCATACAATCCTGCAATCAAAGTCATACTTCAAATAATAAGAGTAAAAACAGTGAGTGTCCCAATAAGTGAGTTTAACTTAATATTCATAAGAGAATTGTATATTTCACTCAGAGAAGAGACATTTTTCGTGAGTATATTTATTTGATTTTCTATTTTATCAAGTTTATATAGCAAATCTTCAAAATAAAGATCGAGTTGACCATCATAAAATTTTTCAATTGTTTTTTGTAATTCTGTAATCAGTTCTTTTTGAGGAATAAATAAATGCTTTAAAAAAACATAGTTTCTTCTTTTAATCATCAGTTCTTCGAGTAATTTTTTATTTAAACCATCATTTGAAAAAATTTTTTCTTCCAAATTTGCAATATCTTTATTGGAACTATTTAATAATTTCAGAGTTTTATCAAACATGACATCAATAATTTTGTAGAGTATATAATAAGGAGATATTTTATACTTTTCTGGATCATCGAGATCTTTGGTTTCTTTGATATATTCTTCTTTGATTTCTTCTATATGATTGGTTTTATGGCTTGGAATAGTGATAATAAAATCTTTTCATAAAATCACACTAAATTCATTAGAAATATATCTTTTTTGTTTTTCATCGTATTTAGGAAAATGAAAAACCATAAAAATATGATTATCATAGGTATCTATTTTATCTTGAACTCAATATTCTACTATATCATCAAGAATAATCTCATGGAGATCATAGAGTTCTCCTATTTCAAGTAATTCAGATTTTTTTGGATTTTCAAAATGTATCCAGCTGACTTTTCATATTTTTAGTAAATTTTTCATTGAGAGATAATTAGTATTATTTTTTTATATTACTCAAATACAATCTTTTTCAAAACGAGTTTTTATAGAATGAAGAAAAAATATATTGACAAATATAAAATAATGATTATATATTTATCTTAATTTATTTTTTAACTCTAAAAATATGAAATTAGAACATATGGCAACTTCGAGTATTTTAGCTCTCAGTATATCTTTATCTCCAGCAATCAGTCAAGCAAAAGAACAAGTATCTGAAAATGTATATCAATTAGTATGAAATATATTGATTCCAACGACTCAAACAATATTACAAAAAAAAGAATATCAAACATACGATTGTAAAAATTATAATGGAGCTCATATTTTTTTCTCTGATAAAAAACATATAATCCCCACTGATTTCTTTTTTCATGCTTCTGATGAAATGTTACAAAAGATTCAAAATGCTCCAACATGTAAAGTTTAATCAAAACTGATCATATTTTTCAAAACCTTATAATCCATTTTTCCAGTTCCAAGAATCGGAAGTATTTCAATGATTTGTATTTCAGATATTTTTACTAGATTACTCACTCCATTTTCTCTTAAGTATGATTGTACTTCGCTCAAATCAAGTTTTTCGGTCGTAAATAATACTATTTTAACATTTCCATTTTCTTCTTTTGCTTCGATAGCAAGACTATTTCCATATTTTTTATTGAGAACTCATTCTATAAATGGCAAAGAAATCATTTCTCAAGCTATTTTTATAAATCTTTTGAGTCTTCCAGTAATGAAAATATATCCATCTTCATCCACATACCCAAGATCTCAAGTTTTATAAAATGATTTTCCATCTATATTATCAAAAGGCTTCTCTAATTTTGCATCCATATATCATCCAAATACATTATTTCCAGAAAAATAAATCATTCCTTGTTGTTTTATTCAAACTTCTTGATTATTATCAAGAGAAATAATTTTTACTTCACTTCAAAAAATTGGCAATCACACACTTCATTTTTTTGGTTTTTTAGGAGGATTTATTGAGATGACTGGACTACATTCAGTAATCCCATATCATTCGAGTATTTTTCCGTTCGGACACATTTTTGTAAAGTTTTCAAATACGGTGTCATTACATTTTTCTGCTCAAACTACTCCATATTTGATCGTTTCTAAATCTTCTTTTGATGAAGCATTTAAAACCATATTAAGAAATGTAGGAGTCGCTGTGAGGGCTGTAACTTTTCCATGTTTTACGAGTTCTCCAATCGTTTTTGCATCATTTGGATCTGGAGTATAGACTACTTTTAAACCAGTGAGTAATGGCATAATAGTATTGATACTAAAACCAAAACTATGAAATGGAGGGAGGAATCCTATGAGTATATCTTTATTAGTAAGAGGAAAATGATAGAGTGCTCCAGTGATATCTGAAATAATATTTTTATGTGTAAGTAATACTGCTTTTGGTAAGCTTTCACTTCCAGAAGTAAAGAGAATTACTGCTGGAGAATCAGATTTTATTTGATAAATAGGGAAGAATATACTTTTTACCAATGCTCCAATTTTTTCAGTTATTTTTGAGTTTTTGAGTATATTTTCTAAGAAAATAAATTTTCCATTTTTATTGTATTCTTCTAAAAAATCATTTTTTACTTTATCATAAAAACTTCCAACACTCAGAATTGATTCTACTTTTGAGTAGTTTACAGAGTGATTGAATGCACTGGCACCAACAGTCCAGTTAAACATTACTGGAGTTTTTCCAGCAAGATAGGTAGCGATAATGAGTAAGCTTGCTCCAGAAACAGACGGCATCATGATACCGATATAATCACCTGAAATGGCTTTTAATTTTCCAGCAATAAAATATGCTTTGAGTAAAAAATCTCTTTTTGATTGAATACCAAAAATAGTATCGTATACAAATGAGTCATTTTTTGATTTTTTAAATGATTCTTTAAATATACTCAAAATGGAAGTATTTTCTCCTAATTTTTCCTGAGTATCTTTGAGTATTTTATAAATCGTGGTTTCAGGAGTATTTGGAATATTCCATTTACAAGGTGGTAAACTTTCTATTTTTTTTGATTTCCCCATTGCCATCATACAAAGATTTCATACCGTTTTTAAATCTAAAACAGGAGGATTATCAGAAGTGGGAAATTGTCATTGAATATAGGCTTTCAGTTCAGCAGCATCTAAACTATCAAAATAGAGATCATTTATCAGATTTGATTTGAGAGAAATAAACTCCCCCTCAATCCCCCTCGAGTTGAGAGAGGAAAGAGAAGCATGAATAGGAGGAGTTACCCCTTTCATTTCACAAATCTTTCATATAATTTTTTCTTTTATACTTTCTGGAATACTTTTTTCATCAATCTCAGTTGTATTTCATCCAGCTTTGAGAGATCAAGTAATTATTTCAGGTTCTTTCTTATTTTTAGTATCATTAAAATAGAAAAAGTGTTTTTTGAAAATTGCTTTCTCTTCCCCATCTTTATTATAAAAATCTTCCAGAGTTTGATTAAATACATTGATATCTTTGATATTTTTGAGTAATTCAGTCATATTTACTATTTCTATATTTACTTCTCTTTTTGGTATAAGAAAAAGAATATTTCCGATAAAAATCAGAAATGATTTTAAGAAAGTTTTTATAATATTTGGAGTATCTCATTCCCATGCTTTTGACCATATACTTCACCAAAGTCATGTAGTTTTTACCACTAGAATTTCTGTATCATTTGGTAAAATCTGAATGAGGTTAAAAGCTGATTTTTTTCCTCTTATCACTTCATATCATTGACTGTAGAGCTGTCATGCTGGATAGAGAAGAATATTTTTTCCATTTTTGATGCCATCTTCTATATTTTTAAATGCATTTTTTACATCGTCTCAAGTACTCGTTCCTTGTTGAATATCTCACATAGAAACAGCTCACATGAGTTGAAAAAATTCTTTTAGAACCGGGATATTATAGTATGTTTCAGAAATAACAGGACTTAAATGTATTTTTTGATTAAGTAAACTCACCACAATTTGAGGATCAACAAGAGCTTGATGATTCGGAAAAACAACATATCTTTTTTTTGAATCAATTTCATTAAATCATGATATATTAAATCTATATCTCAGTTTTAAAAGAAGAAAATATATAAATGCAAATAGTTTCATACAAGTATAGTTAATAAGTATACTTTTTTAGTATATAAGAAAAAAATATTTTTCAAATCAAAGAAAAATTTAAAAAAGGTAGTATGTCAAAATATTTTCTTTAGAGACCTCTGCAATATCAATAAAAAAACATCAAAAAAAGTGATTTTAT
>JAVHSE010000061.1:0-33403 GCA_036172015.1 Patescibacteria group bacterium
TATACCAATTTATTATACCTATTTATACTAAGAAAGCAAAATATTTTTAGTATAAAAGCTTTTTTGATAATTCAAAGAAAGCAATAAATATATCAGTGGAACCTAAATGACAAAATTCAAAATTTTTTTGTATGAATCCCCTTTCAGATTTATCTAAGTGCTGGATTCTAATATATGGAGGATTTCAGACAATAAAATCAAATTTTAAATTTTGATTTTTATTTTCATTAAATAAGTTTTGCTGAGTAATTATAGTATGAAGTGAATTATTAATTTTGATATTCCATGAAATATTAAAATTAAAATCTTTTATTAATCAATTTAAATTATTTATACATTGATTAATTGCATCTTCATCAATATCCCAACCATAAATATTCAATAGATTTTTTTCTAAATCTTTTTTATGAGAATATTGAATAATTCTTTTTACTATTTCGGATAAAAATCTTCCATCTCAACAAGCAGGATCTAAAATAGTTTTTCATAATATATTGATATTATTATATAATACTTCATCAAGTATTTTACAAACAATAAATTCAGGAGTATAGATTTGTCAAAACAATTTTTCTTTGCTATACTCTTTTTGTGAGCTAGCCATAATTATTTTGAATTAAGAAATAATCTATATTCATCTACCTTTTTAAAAAATTGCTCAAATGATAATTTATTTTTTAATAATATTGCTGTATCTTTATTTTCAACAATATCATCAAAATCAACAATATTAATATTTTTTGTATCTTCATTAATATGAATCATAATTATTCCTATTGCAAAAGGCTTATGAGCCTGATTAGTATCAAATTCTAAATTTAGGTATTTTTGTAAATCTTTATCAGTAATTCTTTCTATTTTTCAAACAATTTTTGCATCATTGTAACTTTTAGATTTTTTTAAATATGGGGTTTCATCTCTAAAAATAATAATTTGAACATATGGTAAATTATTATTTGCTTGAATATTAGCAGTCTCTCACATCATTCACTCAAAATAGTTATTTGCATTTTGTTTATAATTTGAAGTAATAAACTTAACTCAAACACAAAAAATGGCTTTCTTATTTTTCGTTACTGTAATATCTATATCTTTGGGATAATATTTTCCATCAACTTTTAATTCTTTATTTCCAAACGAATTATAAAAATATTCATAAATATGATTTCCCCATATATTTTTAAGTGAAATCGCAATAAATTCGTGAATTGACCTTAACTTTTCTGGACTTCTCGGTCCATATTCTTCATATTTTTTATAAGATTCTTTTATTGAATCAATAAAGAATTGTTCATCAAATAATTTTGTAATCATAAAAAAGCACTTAGTATATAAACTAAATGCCAAAATAAATATTGGATCTCTTGTTTAGCAAACAAAAAAGGGTAACTTAAGAAAACTCTTTAATGTTCGCCAAAACAAGACTTCTGCCTAAAAAAATAACAAAAGGGTAAGGAGTAACCTAAGTTACCCTTTCCTATTATTTTTTTAGGCTCCGATATTTCGAAGCATATTGTCTTACTTTGGCTTTTTTAGTATATGAATTTTTTGAAATATGCAAAAAAATAATCCTTATCAAGATGGATAAGGATTTTAGAGAAAAATAATGTTATTTTTTTTGAAGCTCTTTTAATACTTCTTCTTTTGATTTGATAATATCAGTAGATGAAATATTTTCTAATTGATTTTTTGAATATATTAAAAGAGGGATGCAATTATTTTTATCTAAAAATAGTACTATAAGTCTAAATCATCATCTTTTTCAAACAGGAATTGAAGAATTTTTTATTCTAAATTTATAAACTCAATTTCACAAATCAGAAAAAGATTCAGATTTTATAGAAGATTCAAAATCATCTAAATCACCTTCAATTTTAAAAAATTTTTTCTTCAAATTATTGAGTTGTTTTAAAAAATAATGAGTCTTAATTATATTCATACCGCAAGTTTAAGTTTATTATTTAATTCCGTATCATATAAATTATTTTCTAATTCTATTTTAGTTTTATTATCTTGATATAACTCTGCTAAGTAATCCTCAACAAAATAAGAAGTAATTCTTTTCATTTGAATACTATCTGATACAATAATTTTAAATTCATCCGGTACTTGAATAGTTAATGTAGTCATAATTTTGAAATTAAATTATAAATTACTTTGATTATAATATTTTTTTAAAATATGCAAAAAAATAAAAGCCAAACTGGCTTTTACGGAAATATATTATAAATATCTTTTTAATTTCGTAATTCGAGTTAATAGTATTTTTATTCCATCAAATTCAAATCAAATCCTATAATATCAAAGTCTCATTCTATAAAATTTTAAATCATTTCATCTGTTTGGTATGATATTTATTTTTTTGAAAAGAGTATCCTATTTCCTATATTTTAGTATGTGTTCTCATTTATATTTGAGTTATGTTAGGAGAGTTCTCTTTGTATAATTTATAGATTATGTTATACGATTTCCATGATACCACCTCAAACTTTATAAATTTTTTCTGCCAATTTTGCTACTTCATCATCGTGAGTTATGAGAATAATGGTATTTTGTATTTTCTGATGTAAATCTAAAATCAAGTCCATAATAATTTTTTTATTTTTTATATCAAGTGCTCCGGTTGGCTCATCGGCTAAAAGTATTTTCGTTTTTCATACAAATGCTCTCGCAATTGCTACTCTTTGAGATTCTCCTCCACTTAAATGAAATGCATATATATCTTTTTTTGAAGTAAGTCAGACGATTTCTAAAATTTCATCAGTTGAGAAATTTCTTTCCAAATGATTCAATTCAATAATTAAATCAATATTTTCTCCAACGGTAAGATTGTCAATAAGTTTAAAATTTTGAAAAATATAAGATAAATTTTTTCCTCTAAACTCAGTCATTTCATCATCATTGAGTTGAGATATATCTTTTTTTTCGATTTCTAAAAGACCTTCAAAATTCCTATCAATTCCAGAAATCATATTGAGAAAAGTTGATTTTCCACTTCCAGATGGTCCGATAATCGCAATAAATTCTCATGAATATATTTCAATATCTAAATGACTAAAAATTTCTACTTTTTCATTTCAAATTTGAAATATTTTTTTTAAATTTTTTATTTGTATCATATTTATTGAGTTATAATTTTATTTTTTTGTAAAAAATCCATTACATTTTTGACTATAATATCATATCAAAAAGAATTTGGGTGAATCATATCTGATATATTTAAGTTCGATTTTCCAGCCACTCATTCTAAAAAAAATGGTAAGAAAAAAATATTTTTTCTCTCGAAAGCGATTTCTTGATACACTTTTTTAAAATCAGCTCTATATTGCACTCATAAATTAGCTGGAATATCCATTCCTCACAAAACTACTTTTGAAGTAGGAAAAGTATCAATAATATTTAAAATATTTTTTTTTATGTCTACAGTAGAAAGTCATCTGAGTGCATCATTTCATCATACTACTAAAATCACAATCGCAGGATTTTTTTCCAAATACAAAGAAGCTCGAGATAATATATTCGCTGATGTATCTCAAGAAACTCAAGCATTCATTATTGAATAATTATATCTTTCATCATCAAGTTTTTTTTGTAATTTACTTGGATAATTTTCGTTTTCTACTACTCAATACCCAGCTGTGAGACTATCTCATAAAGCAAGAATAAGTTGTTTTTCTGTGAGTTTTTCTCGCACTTCGATTGGTTTTTCTGCTTTTCAACAAGCAAATAAAAATAAACTGAAAATCAAAAATATGTATTTCATAAAAATGTAATTATAAGTAAAAATTATTGTATAAAAATTCATATAATAATGTATGATTTTATAATATAACAAAAATAAAAAATATCAAAAAATAAGAACGAATCAAAAAAAATTGACTTTTTATTTCGTTATCGTATGATAAATTATATATTATTTTATAATAAAAAGATATTTATGAATAATAGCGAAAAAATATATGCTTCACAATTACCTTCAAAAGTATATATATCTGGAGTGCAGGATCCAAATAAAGTAGTAAAAATACAGCATGGAAACAAAACAGAATATTTTTTTAGAACAGATGATATAAAACATATCTGACAAAAATTTGCCACACAATTATCTGAATATAGGATGGAAAGAGATCATGACGGAGAATCGATTATTAAAAAATTGAACGAACTTATCAATATACTCAAGCAAAGTACTACTTATCAGTTTTATAAACCAACAAGTTTATTCCCAACAAAAAGTACAATAGAAGATGATGATTCCCTCATATGAATGATAACTGAAAATCCATATCAAAAAATTATGTTTAAAAAAAATCCAGAATATATTTTACAAATACTTGATATTTGGCATGAATATTTTTGAATCAAAAGACCAGTTATCACAGATACTCACCAAGAGCAACAATGAATAGAGAAAGCAAATACTACTCCGATAAATCCTCATATCACATATGCTTGTGAATTTGTGAAAAAAACGATGAACATTTTAGAATTAAAACCAGATTATTTTGAAGACCATAATGGTATTATTCGTTTTTCTCAAAGTGGAAAAAAACTTGCTTGAGTTCCAAATATTATTGATCATATACAAGAAGCTTTTGAAGTTTCACAATTACTAGAAAAATAAGATACTCTCTTGAGAGTATCTTATTTTTCTATGTTTGAGTTTTTCCATCCATTCGCTCATCAAATTCAAATCCTGTATAGGAGTGTGAATATTTATATCAATTTTAACTCATACACAAGTTCATGATAGTGAGTAGTAGAGAGTTTTTACTTAAATTTACCATGATTTTGTCTTAAATATATGGATTTTCTCTAATTATTCCATATTGAGTTGAATATTTAAATATTATCATATAATCAAATATGTATTTATTTTTTAGTTTTTTTTAAAATTTAAGATGATAAAAGTATATGAAAGTGATACTATTGTAGATGTAGTAAATAAAATGAATGCTTGTGAAGATAAAGAAATTATGATTGAATTTCCTTTTTGACACTCAATACTTCATAATTATATGTCCTTAAAAATATTAAAAAATAAATCAGGAAGTAAACGACTTACTCTTCTGACCAATGATTTGATATCAAAAAAAATTTGATCGTCTTTATGAATTAATTATTCCATCGTAAAAGATTGAGAATTTCATAAAGAAAAAAATTTGAAACAAGAACTTTTGAAACATAATTTTACTTTTTTTGAGTATTTTATATTTGTTATAAAAAAATATTTTCACACTTTTATTCAATTTCTTTGAAAAAAAACATGAATAAATAGCTTAAACTATTATAATCCTTATAATAAAGTAAAAACAACTGGCCTCTTTTTTTTACTTTCTGGTTTATGTATTTCAATATTAATGCTCGGATTTATATTTTATTTTGCTGTTTCAAAAACATATATTGAAATAGTTCCAGAAATAAACATAAAAACAAAAGCTATCAATATAATCTATGAAGAATGAAAATCAGATCTCAGTATGATTTCAAAAGAATTAAAAGTATGAGTGAATAAAATAACAGCGAGTAGTTCTCTCAAATATACTCATAAAACGACTGGAGTAGATTTTGAAAAAACTTCAAGAGCAAAATGAAAAGTGCTTCTTATAAATGAAATGAATGATCCACAAACTTTTAGACCAAAAACAAGACTCATTAGTCCAGATGGACTTATTTTTGAAACTACTGATTGGATGAAGATTCCTTGAAAAAGAAAAACAGCAAGTGGAGGAGTTATTTTTTGAACTGGAATGGTTGATATAATAGCACAAATTAAAGATGTAAAATGACAATTTACTGGATCAAGATGAAATATTTGAGGTTCATTTTTTACTATTCCTGGACTCAAATTTAACCAAGATAAAATATATTGAAAATTAGAATGATCAACCACTGGATGAAAAGATGATATAAAATATTTAGTATGAGAAAAAGATGTAGAAAATGCAAAATTAGTTTTAGAAGAAATGCTGAGAAAAGATGTTATGGAAAAATTAAAAGAAAAAATTGCAAGTGAATCAAAATTATCATGAGTAAAATACGAAATACTCTGAATTAAAGATATTATTCAATATTCAAAAATAAATATAAATACATTTCCAAAAGATATAAAGCCATCCATGCCTATAAATACTTTTGAATTAACTTGAGATATCACCATTGAAACTTATATATATAATACCGATGAAGTACTGAGTCTTTTGAAAGATGTTATTAATGAAAGTTTATTAGAATGATCTGATAAATTAATGTTTATCGATGAAAATTCTCTCAGAATGACCGTAGTTTTAGCCAGAGAAGAAAAACCACTCAGAGTAAAAGTTACCAATGAAATAGATATGTGAGTCAGTTATGATTTTTCTAATAATTCTAATTTCTATAATCAAAAATTAAAAAGTTTAATTCTCTGACTTAGCAATGATGAAGCTATGAATATACTTATTAATGAAGAAAAAATTAGTAATGTTGTTATTAAAAATACTCCATTTTTTATAAAAAGAATTGCTTCTAATCTTGATAATATTATTATGAAAATAAGAGAAAAATAAGATTCATTCTCATTATGATTTGACTTTTTTTGAAATAGTTTAAAATAAGAAATATTCTTTAAAACTATTTTTTATGAAAACTCATTTTTATACTGAAGATATTACTCGTATTTGTGATAATAAACATCTGACTGTAGATGAGATTTTTGAATATATTTCAAAAAAATATCCAAATGCATGAAAATCATCTATCTATAGAAATGTTGAAGAATTACACAAAAATTGATTTTTAAAAAAAATTTCTTGAACAGGGAAAAAAACTTTTTTTGAAAAAACAAAAGAACCTCATATTCATTTTATTGATGAAAAAACTGGAAAAATATTTGACGGAAATATAAAATCAATCCCCATTTTTGAATTTCCTGATTGATTTGAAGTAAGTTATTATGATATAAAAATATTTTGAAATTTTACTCTATAAAAAACACTTTAAAAGTGTTTTTTATTTGAGAAAAATATTTACTATTTTTCAAAATTGTATTAATGTACTATTTTCTCAAATTATTTTTCAAATTCATTGTAAAGTAAGGTATCATTCTGCATGTTTGTTTTCTTCTTTTAAAATATTTTCAGCTTCTTTTGAAGTTCTTCATGCTCAAACAAGTGTACCAAAATATCTATTTCTTGAATTTCAAAAACAAGTTGCTATCAAATCTCAACCAAGTGCAAAATCTCAGAAATCTATATTTTTGGTTCATCATAATAATTCTAAAAGTTCCGGAAGCTCTTTATATAATTGACAAAATTCATATCAAATAGATGATATTCCATATCATTTTCATTCTAAATATCATATGTATAAAGCAAAAATATTTTTCAATGATCAATAAAGTTCAATATTTTTATATTCTTTTGAAAATTCTATTTTCAAAGTTTTATTTTGAAAAATACTTTTTATTTTTTTTGCGATTTCAATATTTTCACATCATATTTGAGCTCATAACTCTTTTCATTCTATCAATTCTGAAGCTATCATTCCACCTGATAAAACAGCATAATGATATATATTTTCTTTTAATTCTTTTTTTAAAATATCACTTGGAGTTTGAAGTGTTTGATTATCAATTCATTTCGAAAGATTTAAAAAGATCACTCATGATTTTAAATTATTTTTTATTTCTTTGACAAAAGAACTGATATATTGAGATGGAAGAGCCAAAATAATCAAATCAAACTCATGAAAAGTTTCTACATTGTCTAAAAAATACACATTTTTTTGTAATGATGTTCCATGAAAAAAATACGGATTTTCTCTCCTTGTCAGAAGATGATTGAAAACAAAATTATCTTTTTCATATCAATAAAAAGTCATTTCCGGATTATTTTTTGATATATGATGTAATATAGCAAATCAAAATGCTCAAATTCAAATAATAAGTGTTTTCATATGGAATAATTAAAAAAAATCTAACTCTCATCAATATCATTTTTCATCATTTAATAAACTTTTAATTTTTTCATTTTCTTCAATAATATTTCTTTCTATCGTATTTTGAATATTATTATATCGTGATTGATTCATCTTTTTTTCATTCGGAGTCATTTTGCTAAAAATTCTTAAAAATTTCTCTTCTTGTATTGTTAATGAAGTATTTGATTTGATATACCATAGATCTTTGCAATATGATGGAAGTGATTGTTTATTTTTTCAAATAGGAGTATATGAAAATCATGAAGAAAAAATAAGGATCTCACTATTATCTCAATAAATTAAATCACTAACTCGTAAAGATATTTGTCAAATAAATTGTTTTGTGTCATGATTGAGGGTAAAAAATCCTTCTATTTTCAATTCATGTGTATTCAAAAAATAGACTCATTCTCACTCAATAGAGTGAGTTGTCCTTGATTTGCTCAAATTATTCGTTATATATCAAACACCAGATTCCATATAATATTAAATTTTTAAAATTAAGAGACAGATTGTATAAAAAAATCATTTTTTTGCAAATTTTTAACTTAATTTCTGGTTTTTATAATGAGTCAAGTGAAAACTTTTTTCTCATTTCATAATAGAAATAACATCAAATCGAATTTTTTCAAGATTTATGTGATGTCAATTACAATAATAATACATTGTTTTTTCTAATTTTTTCAGTTTTGATGAAGTAATGCTTTCCTCTCATGTTCCAAATTTTTCACTACTTCTATATTTTACTTCGATAAAAATAGTTATACCTTCAAAATTACAAATCAAATCGATTTCTCAAAATATTGAAAATTTAAAATTTGTTTCTAAGAGTTTGTATCCATTCTTTTTTAAATATTCTATAGCAATCAACTCACCTTTATCTCAAGATTTTTTCATAGTTTAATAATAGATATCTATAATTTTTTTTACTTTCTCAAATACTTCTTCAATCTCTCCATTGGCCTCAATAAGAATAATATTTCTCTCATTTTTAAACTTCTCAAATGTTTCTTTATATTTTTGTTTTACTTGTAATAAAAATTCTAGATCTTCAAAATATTCTTTTTCTCCACCTCTTTTTTTTAATCTTTTTTCAATATTTTCTTCACTGACATCAAAAATAAAAGTCAGGTCTGGAATCAAAATATTATTGTAATTATGAAAGTTATAAATAGTATCAAAATCAATTCCACTTGCTCATTGATAAGCATAAGTAGAATAATCAAAACGACTCGATAGAATAGTAGAATGTTTCAAAATTTCTTTTCTTATAATCGTCTGTTCTTCTCTATCTTTTACATAGAGTTTCAGAGCTTCTTCTGGAGAGTTAAATCATCCATTTTTTAATTTTGCTAAAATTTCTTTTCAAGCCTCAGTATTATCTGTCGGTTCTTTGGTGATCCAAATTTGAATATTTTTATTTTTTTCTCGCAAATATTCGATCGTTTTTAATAATTGTGTATCTTTCCCACTTCCATCAACTCATTCAAAAACTATAAACATAAAAGAAAATTAAAATTTAAACCTACAAAAAAATTATAGCTATTTTTTGCAAAATAAAAGTTTTTATGTTACAATAAAGAAAATTTAGATAATAACTTTAGAAATATGGCTGGTGATTTTTACTGAGATCAAATTAAAAATATAGAATCATGAACAAGAAATATAGAACAATTAAAAGAATTATTAAATATTAAATTAATAGATTATTTGAAAACAAAATTATGAACTCCAGAGGGAGAAAAGAAAAAAGCAGATTTTATACAAGAGTTTAATCAATTAACTTGTAATGAAAAAAAAATATATATTACATATTTTTGAGAAAATAGGCATAACTTTTATAAAGATTTTATAGATGATGACGATTTAAAACAAAGTAATGCACTAAAAACAAGTATGGAACTTTATGCTTGAATGTGTAATAATACAAATACTCCTCAAACCAGAGAATCTCTCAATGAAAATATACCTCAAATAGAAGTAGGAAATATTTTACTCGATAATATTTCTCTCAATGGTAATAGAACTCAAGTCGGATGAGATAGGTACAGCATTGATACTCTTCCAATTATAAAATCACTTTGAAATGGAAAATATATATTGGAAGTATCAGTTGGAAAAGCAAGATGAAACTTTATTACAGCAAAAACAAATATTTCACTGAATCTAGAATACAAGTGATGAAGAACTCTCAATATTTTTGATGAAAATGGTAGAGTTTTAGATACTATTGTTATCAATAATCAAAGTATGAATCATTATTGAAGACAACATGCAAGGGGAGATTCAAGAAATAATGGTGTATTTATTCCTCTTCGTTATGATGGAAAAACACTTCATATTCAAATATTTGTAAATTAGTAAATATAAATATAGGAAAAAGACTTACAATTGTAAGTCTTTTTTCTTTACATTTTCACCAAAAATCATACACTTATTTTCAATAATAATTTCATAAAAATATGTCCTCAATAGAAGAATTAGAATCGAGTATAGATATAGTAGACTTAGTGAAAAGATACACCAATCTCAAAAAAGCATGAGTCAATTATAAAGCTCTCTGCCCTTTTCCTGGACACAATGAAAAAACTCCAAGTTTTGTTATCAGTCCAGCAAAACAAATAGCTCATTGTTTTTGATGCCATAGATGAGGTTGACCTTTAAAATTCATTATGGATGTAGAAAATTGTGAATTTAGAGATGCTTTAGAAATACTTGGAAATATCACTTGAGTAAAAATACCAGGATATGATAAAGAAAAAGAACAAGCAAAAAAAAATGTGTATTCTCTTTTTAAAGATATCGTTTCTTATTATAAAAATTCATTATCACAAAATCCTCATATTCAAAAATATCTCATGGAAAGATGATTAAATCCAGAAAGTATCAATATTTTTGAATTTTGATATGCGGATAGTTGAGTAGAATTGTATTGATATCTCAAACAAAAATGATACCAAGATGAACTCATTTGAGAAAGTAATGTATTTCTTGATTTCAAAACAAAAAAAGATAAATTTATTGGAAGAATTATTTTTCCTATAAAAAATATCAGGTGAGATATAGTATGACTTGCTGGAAGAATTATCGAATCTGGTGAACTAAAATATCTCAATTCTCCTGCTTCCAATATTTATGATAAATCAAGTATTTTATACTGACTTTTTGAAGGAAGAAATGAAATTACAAAAAAAGATTTTGTTATCATTACCGAATGATATATGGATGCTATTGCTCTCCATCAAGCTGGATTTAAAAATACGGTTTGTGTGAGTGGAACAGCACTCACTGAAAAACATATTGGAATTATAAAAAAACTCACCAGCAAAATTTATCTGTGTTTTGATAATGATCATGCTGGGATAAATGCCACTCATCTCTCTATTGAAATGCTGAAAAACAAAGATTTAGAAGTCAAAATTATCAGTCTTGAATGATGAAAAGATCCAGATGAAATTTTGAAATCATGAATTGATTTTGATATATTTATCAAAAATGCCTTTTCCCCTATTTGATATCATCTCAAACTTTTACAACTCAATAATAGCATTACAGATACAAAAGAAATTCTCAAAAAACTCCTTGATATCGTGAAAAATTATCAAGATAATATAGAAAAAGATTTCTATCTCAAAGAAATTGCTCTCAAACTGAATATAAAAATTGATATCGTGTATCTCGAATACAATAAAACAAAATTAGCGAGAAGAGAAGACGAATTTAGTGTAAAAATTTGAAATAAACTTACGAGTGAAGACCTCATTATTTGATACTGTGTGAAGTATCCTGAAAAAATTGATTTTATAAAAAATCATATACAATTTGAAAAATATCTTTGAAAAGATTTACAAAATATTTTAAACAATGGAATTGATGTTATTCAATCATTTGAGTTATCTAAAAAAAATAAATATATTTCTCTCTCTCAAACTGATGAAGCTCTTGAAATAAAAGCACAAATTGAAAATCAAATCGTAAAAAATGAAAATAAAATAGAATCTACTATACTAAAAACTCTTGATCAACTCAATAAAAATACTATAAAAAATATAGAAACTCTCCTCAAAGAAAAGATAAATTCTTGAGATATAGAAGCACTCAATGATTATAAAGAACTCTTAAAAATAAAAAAAGCTCACCATTAAAAATTTGTCTAAAATATATTTATGATTATAATAACACATATTTAATTTTTAAAAATCTCTGATTATGCTTGCAGATTTATTATTTCCAGAAATTATGGAATCTCCAGAAACAATAATAAATAAATACCCTAAAAGACCTCTATGACAAGTAGTAACAAGAATTGCTCCCAGTCCAACTTGATTTTTTCACATAGGAACTCTCTATACTACGATCGTGGATGAAATTTTTGCTCATAAAGATAATGGGATTTTATATCTCAGAGCTGAAGATACTGATCAAAAAAGAGAAATCAACTGAGCTATGAAAAAGTATGTTGATATATTAAAAATATTTTGAATAGCTTTTGACGAATGACCTATTTGAGAAAATTATGAAGATGTATGAAAATATGGTCCCTATACTCAAAGTAAAAGAGAATCTATTTATAAAGTATTTTTAAAAGAATGAGTTCATCAATGATATGCATATCCTTGTTTTTTAACGGAAGATGAAATTTCTGAAATTCGTTCTATTCAAGAAGCCTCAAAAGTTCCAACTGGAATTTATGGAGAATTTTCCCCATGGAGAAATGCAACTATCGATGAAGTAAAGAAAGCACTCGATGAAAAAAAAGAATTTGTCATTCGCTATAGATCAGAGTGAAATATAATACAAAAAATAGAAGTTTTTGATCTCATAAAATGAAATGTTCAAATTGGAGAAAATTTTCTTGATATTGTGCTTATGAAAGTGAATGGATTACCAACATATCACTTCGCTCATGTGGTTGATGATTATCTCATGGGGACGACTCTCGTTATCAGATGAGACGAATGGTTTGCATCATTACCACTTCATTTGCAACTTTTTGAATCTATGAAATGGACTCCTCCAAAATATGCTCATATCTCACCTTTAGTGAAAATAGATGGTGAAAGTAAAAGAAAATTATCAAAAAGAAAAGATAATGAAGCAAATGTTGAGTTTTATTTTGAATCTTGATATCTTCCATCAGCAATTATTGATTATTTACTCAATATGATTAATGCTGGATATGAAGATTGGAGAGCAAATAATCCAAGAGCATCTTATAAAAATTATGATTTTAAATTAGATAAAATGAGTCTTTCTTGAGCTTTAGTAGATATAAATAAACTCAATTGGGTAAATGCCAATACTATAAAAAATATGGATAATGAAATACTCTATGAACAAATAAGCGAATATTTACAAAAATTTGAATGTGATTTTTATACTCATACTTTTTTGAGTGTTTGAAAAGAATACAATCTGAGTATAATTTCTGAATTAAAAACAAGGCTCATTACATTGAAAGAATATATACATCTCACTTGATTTTTTTACTCAGATTTTGAACTAACAGAAAATGTAAAGAACTTGCTTGTTAATCCAAAAATGAAAATTGAAGATATTTCAATCGCAAAATCTGGGCTCATGTTAGCTTGAGATATCATAAAAAATACTTCTCGAGAATTTGATTCCATAGAAGAAGTAAAAAATATTTTTGTAGAAAAAATAAAAGAAGCCGAAATGAAAAATTGACAAGTCTTATGGCCAGTCCGTGTTGCTTTATCATGAGAAGAATTTTCTCCTTGAGCTTTAGAATTAATTTTTATACTAAAAAAAGAAAAGTCAATTCAAAGAATTGAAAAAGTCTTGAAATCAATTTCATAATCAGTTATACTTATTGTGCTTTCGATAGATATTTATTAATTTTTCAAAATATGAATTATCAAATGCTAAAAACTTTACTCGATTCACTCGTTTTAAATTTTAAATGTCCAAACTGTTCTTCTCAAATAAATGAAACAAATTTAGAAATTGTTTGAGCTGCTGGATCAAGTGTAAATCTTGATATTATTTGTAATAATTGTGAAAAACATACTTTTGTAAAAGCTGAAGTTTCACAAATAAACTTATGAAATGTAATAGATATACAACCAGAAAATATTGAAGAATTTAAACAAAAACTCCACCAAAAACTTACGAGTATTAATATAAAAAAAACAAATTCAACTCATGTAAAAAATATAGAAGCAAAAATTGACGAGAAACAAATTTGAGAATTAAAAAAAGTGTTAAAAAATGATGGTATGAAAGTAGAAGATTTTTTTAACTAATTCAATTCTCTTTGACAAAAAAATAATAAAAAGTATATTCATAAGTGTTGATATACTTTTTTATTTTTCAAATTTATGAAAAAAATAATTGCTGTCGTACTATTTATTGTTGCTTCTTATATTCTTTGTATATTTGCACTTCCTGGAGTTGCATGAAGTATATGATGAATATTATGACTCACTTCTTTTAATGATTCCGTGATAAAAACGAGAGATGAATTCAATACTTTTGTGACGAGTGTTGATATTATGTGAAAATATAAAGATACCAAAGATCAAACCTTGGAAATAAAACAAAATGTAGAAACTCAAGTGAATGAAACGAAAAAACAAATCGAAGTTATCCAAACCAATGTTGATAAAACAGCAAAAGCTATTGATGATACTTCAAAAGCTATCGATAATGTTATAAAAACTTCAAGTGATTTAAGTAATAGTATTCGTGATGTTGTTCCAAAAACAAGTTCTGGAAATATTCAAAAATAAAATATTTACTAATTCTTTCTTTTATGAAAAAAGAAAAATATATGAGCTGGGGAACTTATTTTATGTCAATAGCTTTATTATCATCCTTTCGTTCGAAAGATAAAAAAACACAAACTGGAGCTTGTATAGTAAATCAAGAAAATAGAATTATTGGTATTTGATACAATGGACTCCCGAGAGGATTAGATGATAATAATCCATTATTTTGGGAAGATAAAGATAATTCTATACTTCATTCAAAACATACCTATGTCATTCATGCAGAACAAAATGCTATCCATAATTCTCTTTCACAATCATTAGAAAATACCTCTCTTTATGTAACTTTATTTCCATGTAAAGAATGTGCGAAATCGATATGTCAAAGAGGAATAAAAAAAGTTATATATTGAGTTATAAAGCCTCATCACGAAGAAGAAAACCAAGCAGTTCTTACTATGTTTCATTCGGCACAAATTGAATGTATTTCATTTGAAAATCTAAAACTAACTGATACCAATTTTATTGAAAAACTCTATGAAATAAATAACCTATTATATGTATGAGATTAGATATATATATATCGCAAAAACTTTGAGTTTCTAGAAATAGGGCTCACTTTTTTATCGATCAAAAAAAAATAAAAGTAAATAACCAAATAATTACCAAAGAATCATACCGAGTAAAAGAAACAGATATCATCGATGAAGATATTGATGATATAAATTATGTTTCCAGAAGTGCTTTAAAATTAAAATGATTTCTAGAAACAGAAAATATAAAAATTGATAATTTCATTTGTCTTGATATTGGATCAAGTACGGGTGGATTTAGTCAAATATTATTAGAAAAACAAGCAAAAAAGATTTATAGTATTGATGTGTGAACAAGTCAACTCCATGAATCACTCAGAAATAATTCAAAAATTATCAGTATTGAAAACACTGATATAAGAAAATTTGACAAAAAAATTATCACGGAACCTTTAGATTTAATAGTATGTGATGTTTCATTTATTAGTTTACACCTTATTATTGATGCGATAATTTGACTGATGGAAATACAAACTCATACTTTACTTCTATTTAAACCTCAATTTGAAGTTTGAATAGAAAATATAACAAAAATGTGAATTCCAAAGAATCAAAAAATAGTGCAAGAAAAATTATCATATTTTTGCTTGATTTTAAGAAAAAAATGAGTAAAAATACATCTCGTTTCAAATTCTCTTTTAATGTGAGAAAATCGAAATCAAGAAATATTTATTTACATACAAAAATAATATGACATTAAAATTACTATGAAATCTAAATCCTGAAAGAAATGAAGTAGTTTTAATGTTATCAAAAGAAAATACTCTCTCTCTCTGAGAAGAAGAAAAAAAACCAACCAAAATCAGTCTTCCTGAAAGGATACAAAACATTATTTTATCAATGAAAGAAAATGTTTGAGAAATCATAAATACAAATGATTTCGAACATGTTTTAGATTATTTACAAACTATATATAAAACTTGTTATCTTGATATTTCAGATGATGTATCTGCTTTATTAAAAAATATTCAGTTTAAAAAATATATAAATGAATATATTTCATCACAAATACCCAAAATTTTAACCAATACTTCTCGTGATTCATTCGAAGATATATCTTTTTTTACTTTCCTTTTGTGATTATGAGAATATCAAAATATTTTAATTGATATGAATACTTACGATTTTCAAAAATTAGATCTTTTATTTATGAAATATATTTGAGAAATTTCAGAAAATAAAAATAATCTAGAAAAATTTGAAGTTTTTTTTCATTCATATATCAATTTATTTGAGTTAATGAATAAATTATCTACTTTAAATGAAGTGGATGTTTGGAGAAAAAATCTGATCCCTCATTTTGTAAAAATATTAAATAAGAGCAATACTGAACTCGAAGCTATCCTTTCAGAATCAGGTATGATGAATATGTCTAAAAAAAATACCATTAATCATTTAACTTGAAAATTAGAAATTAATTTTTCACATTTTTCATTTATTGATGTATCAAAAATGGACTTACATTCAGTTATATATTATTATGATGAAATTATTCATAAACAAGTAAATGGATATAAAAAAGCTGAATGATCTCATTTTTGAAATAATCTTTCCAATAAGAAATCAAATTATCAAGCTTTTATATGAAATATGGCTTATACATTAAGTATAATGATATATAAAATGCCTCTATTTGAAGAAAAAGATATTCTATCAAATTCTGAATTTATTGGATTGATTTGATTTTTTTTGAAACATATACATTTTCATAAAAATACAATAGATTCCATCCAAGAATTACAAGAAATATGTACGAGTATTTTTACTACTATATATATAAATGATGATGATATTTATAATATCAAACCTCAGAGTTTACATTGAAAAATGGTGATTCAGGATTTTATTTCAAATTCTCGAGTAGTAAATGAAAATCAGATGGAAAGTATTCATAATTTAATACTTTTTTTACCAGATATATCTCTGGATGAATATTTAGAAATAGGAATATTTTTAGTAGATACTGAAAAATTTAATAATTTTAATTTTGAATTTTTTAAGTTAAAATCTTTAGATATTATTATTTCCAAACTGGTAGATCAGAAAGATGAAAATGTTCGTATTTTTCTAGCAAAATTAGTCATTTATATTGAAAATAATAAAATAGCTTCTCAATTATTTAATACCTATTCAAAATTATATCTCTCAATAGCATTTTTTTATTCATGAGGTTTCGATAAACAATCGATAGCAATAGCATTAGAAAATTTTATAAAATTTACTAAAATGTGATGAGATGAATTAAATGTAGATAAATATTATGATAAAATAGAAAAATTGTATTATAATATTTGACTCTATCATTTAAACCTAAATTTTTGTAGTACTCCTTGTTATGATAGTGCTAGTACTTGTAGTACCTCAAATAAAGCATGTACTTTTACAAAAGATCAAAGTATTAACTTTTGAAAAAAGATTGTCTCTCATTTTCATGAAAGTTATAAAAAAGATTTAAAAAGAGATTTAGATAGAATTCTTTGAGATTTACTTGAAAATGCACTCAATAAAAATGGAATTGATGATGAAGAAATTAATAGAAAAATAACGGTAGTATTATCAAATAAAATATTTCATTGAATAGCTGAAATACATATAGTCAATATGGAAAAAAAAGAAGGAACTACCTTCATTTCTTCTTGAGTATTATCCAATGGAATTGAAGATTTTCATATAGATTTATTTAACGGGTATAAATTATTTTTTATATATCCAAAAATATATGAATCTATTTTTAAAACAATTTACGAAAAAGAAAATTATTATATAAAAAGAAATATAAAAAATATTATTACTTCCTATTTAAAAAGAAAAGATTTATATATTGATCATATTACTTGATTACCAAATGAATCAAAATTAAAATTAGTTTTATCAAATATAACATGAAATTTATCATTTATAACTCTAAAATTAAATACTCTCAGAAATATAAATAATGCCTATACTTACGATGCATGAGATGAATATGTAAAAAATATTGCACAAGAATTAATAAAAATTCCATGACTGCAATGCAATGTGTATAGACTTTCATGAGCAAAAATATGAATCACTATCGAGGATTCAAGTATTGATATAGAAAAATTGATAACTGAAATTAAAAATATAAAATTTTATATTTGATCAATTCATTATAAACTCGATGCCTTTATGTGAATTACTCTCAATGATAAAGAAAGAATAGTAGAAAAATCAAATTGAGTTATTGAATATGCAAAAAGTGTATCGAATGGAGTCGTATATTTTCAAAATGAAAATGATGATAAAAAATCATCATACCATAAAGAGCTACTTGAATATTTAACTCTCTTGGATATAGCTATAGAGTGAAACAATCTTATACCATACTATCAACCAAAAATTGATGTAAAAACAAAAAAAATAGTGAGTTATGAGGCTTTACTGAGAATAAAAACAAAAAATTGAAGTATTGATTCACCATATAAATATTTATTATCAGCAGAATATTTTTGAAGATTAATAGCCATATCTGATATAATGATCGAAAAAGTATTTCAATTTGCAAGTACAAATGATGCTCATTTTTCAATAAATCTTTCTTGAGATGATTTAAAAAATGAAAATTTAATATCACATATACAAAAAATAAATCAACAATATAATATCGATCCTTCTAGAATTATTTTTGAAATATTAGAATGAGAATGGAATGAGTGAGGAAAAGATTTACTTCAGGTAATAAAAGCATTAAAAAATCTTTGATTTAAGATAGCTATGGATGATTTTTGAGCTATGAGTTCAAATATTAATAGACTATTAGATTTATTTAAAAACAAAGAAATTGATTATCTCAAAATAGATGGAAAAATTATTCAGTCACTGGTTGATAAAGATCCTATGCAAGCGAATACAACCAAAAAACTTTTAGAGTGAATTATATCATCAGCTCATAGTGCATGAGTATCTGTAATTGCTGAATTTATTGCTACTCAAGAAATAGCTCTCATTTGTGAATTTATGTGAATAGATATATTTCAATGATATTATTATTGAATGCCAAACGATACATTAGAAATCAAAAAAGAAAGAGAAAAGTAAAAAATCCTATTATAACATAATGAAAAATATGAAACCATCAAAATCAGCTTTTTCGATTATTGAAATCATTATTTCAGCGAGTATACTCACCGTATGAGTTTTTTGAGTCTACAAACTTATATGAAATAATATGAATTATATAGCCAATAATGAAAATTTATTACAACTAAATATGTTATACAATCCTATGAGAGAATGTATCAAATCAATTTGATATAATTCACTATCTTGAAGTTATAATGTATGAAGTGGATTCTCTATCAATTTTTGAACTGATAATATGTGATGTTTTACTGGAACTTATAACAAAACTTACGATTTTTCATGAATTCTATTAGATAAAAATGAATATTTTTTGTATTCAAAAGTTCTCTCAAAAAATACGGATGAAATGAAATTAGAACTCAATATTTATAATCCCTTAAATGGATATTTATTTAATTCTTGAAGTGATAATGAGTGAAATCGATATCTCACAATTAAAAAATAAACTCTATTTGATAAATACGAAAAAATAAGTATAAATATGCAGATTTATACTTATTTTTTAAAATAAAAAGATGAAAAAAAATGAAAATTTAGAAAATATACTCGTTGAAAAACTCGTATTTTGAGGGAAATGATTTGCCAGACTCACATCAGAGAATAAAGATATTGATGGAAAGGCTATTTTTATTAGTGGTGGAGTATTACCAGGAAGCAGAGTAAATTTAAGAATTTTAAAATCAAGAAAAGATTATATAGAAGCTCAATGTCAAGAAGTAATCAAAAAATCTCCTATTGAAACGAAACACCCAACGAATATATACTGAGATCAAGCTGGAAGTATGTGGGTAAATATTCCCTATGAAGAACAATTAAAAATCAAAGCCTGACAAGTGATAGAATCACTGTTTCATATAGAAAAATTACAATCAAATTTAAATATTAAACCAATTGTTGTTTCACCATTAGTTGATGGGTATAGAAATAAAATAGAATTTAGTTTTGGGAAATATATTTCAGCGAAAGAACATATGACTGAGCAATTCAATGTATGATTTCATAAACAAGGAGAATTTTCTAAAATTCAAGATTTTGATGGTACTATCTTGATTTCTCCTCTCGCAAATAGTATTTATAAAGAAATAAAAGATTTTGCTAAAAACTCATGATATCCGGTATATGATCAATTTGATCAACAATGATTTTTTCGACATATTGTTCTCAGACAAGGATTTTTTACGAATCAAATTATGGTGATTTTTTCTATAAATCATAAGTTTCCATGAGTGAAAAATCTCGATTTCATAAAAGATTTTTTCCAAGAACTTACCAAAAAATATCCAGAAATAAAATCTATTTATCTGAGTTTAAATGATGGAAAAGCTGATACAGCTATTTGAGAATTAGAACTTATATATTGAGAAAAATGTATAGAAGAAAAACTCATGTGAATCACTTTTCATATCAGTCCAAAAAGTTTTTTTCAAACCAATTCTCACTGAGCAGAAAAACTCTATACTGAAGTTTTAAAACAAGTCGATCAAAAGAGTCTCAAAGATTTCACCGTTTTAGATTTATACTGATGAACTGGTACGATTGGTATGGTATTTGCTTCTCATGCTAAAAAAGTCATGAGTGTAGAATTAATAGCTGATGCATCAAAAGATGGAAAAGAAAATGCTATCAAAAATGAAATAAAAAATATGGATTTTGTGAATGCAAAAGTAGAAGATTTTTTAGATGAGTATTTAAAATCAGGAGAAACAGCTGATTTACTGATTATTGATCCACCAAGAGTTGGAATGCATCCTTCAGCATTACCAAATATATTAAAATTTAAAACAAAAAATATCATTTATGTCAGTTGTAATCCTGCAACTTTATCAAGAGATTTAGCTTATATATTACAAAATAGTGATTATAAAATCATCTCAGTAACTCCAGTTGATATGTTTCCACATACCCATCATATCGAAATAATTGTAACATTAGAAAGATAATATGGAACCACAATTTCATGAGTGGAAATGAAATAATCTCCATCTCAATGTACTCGCAACCGCATGAGCAAAACATGATACATTTTGAAAAATAGTATGAAATAAACTCAAAATTTCAGTAAAAAAAGCTCCTGAAAATGGTGAAGCAACCACCTATATGAAAAAATTTATTGCTGCCAGTTTTTGAGTCTCATTAAAAAATGTCGAACTTTTGTATTGAGAAACTTCTCCAAACAAAGCTTTTGTCATCAAAAATCCTCTCATCATTCCTGAAAAACTGAAAAATTATATACAACTTCCATAATTTTTTCTTTGTTTTTTCTTTTAGGTCTCTATAATATGAAATATTGTTTCATCAGCAGATCATATTTATTAACTTTTGAAATTATGACTTACTTTCAAACTCTCAAAAAATTAATACTTGATTTTAAGGTTTATGTTTGAAATTTTATATTTTATCTCATGCTCATAGTTGGAACTATAGTTACATTCGTAGCAAGTATAGAGCCATTTTTTGCAGCAAAATGAATTCAATATATCGAAAATTATATAAAAACTTGAATATTAGATACGAGCACTTTATATATATTTTTTGCTATTTGGATTTGATATATCATCATAAATGCAGCTCTGAGATTTTATCATAGATTTTATCTCATTGATGTAAATGCTCTTAAATACTATGTAGAAAAATCTCAAATCTATAAAGATAAAATACTCAATGTGAGTCAATGAGTGTATTTGGAAAAGAAATGATGAACTTTTTATAAAATAATTGATAGATGAGTAGAAAGTATTTTCTCAGTAATTTTTATATTTTTTCTTGAAATATGAGTTTCTCTTATCAGTTTAGTATTTATTAGTATTGTCATACTTTTTATTAGCCCAAAACTTGCTGGAGCTACTCTTGCTGTTGTTCCAATATTTATCTATATGTGATATTATTTCAATGGAAAAACCAGAAAATCCCAAGAAGCTATTCATAAAAAATGGGAAAGTTTTTTTGGATTTTTATGAGATTATGTTACGAATCTCACTCTCGTAAAAACTCTTACATTTGAAAAAAAAGCAGCTGAAGAACTCAATACTCTTCAAAGAGAGACTCTTGATTTACAAATCCCTCTTTCAAAAAAATGGTGAATTGCCGATATTTATACCAATTTCATGATTAACATCTCAAGATTATTTGTACTTCTTACTGGAATATTTCTTATAAAATCTGGAGAAATAGACTTTGCAACATTATTTTTATTTTTTAGTTATATTGGATATATTTACTTCCCTATTTCATTTATTTTTTGAAGTCTAAAAAATCTCCAAAAAAACCTTGAATCTATTAAAAAACTCTATGAAGAATTTGATACTATTCCTCAAGATAATGATTTCGAGTGAGCAAAAGATATCATTACACTCAAATGAAAAATAGAGTTTAAAAATGTATGTTTTTCCTATAAACATGATGATGAAAAAGAAGTACTCAAACATATAGACTTTATCATAAATCCTGGAGAAAAAATAGCATTGGTTGGTGCAACTGGAAGTGGAAAATCAACTATTACCAGTTTACTTTTGAGATTTTGGGAAATTAATAAAGGTTATATTTATCTTGATGGAGTTGATACAAAAAAACTTACCAAATTATCTCTGAGAAAACATATTGGTATTGTTATGCAAGATAATAGTTTATTCAATACAAGCATAAAAAATAATCTCCTGTATGCAAAAAGTAATGCCACTGATGCAGAAATCACCAACTGTCTCAAAAAAGCAAAAGCTGATTTTGTTTTTGAACAAAAAGAATGAATTAACACAGAAATCTGAGAAAGATGACTCAAACTTTCATGATGAGAAAAACAAAGACTCAATATTGCCAGAATTATTCTAAAAAATCCTGAAATATTAGTACTCGATGAAGCCACTTCAGCACTCGATAATAAAACAGAAATAGAAATTCAAAAATCACTCGATGAACTGATTGCTGGGAAAACTTCCCTCATCATCGCACATAGATTATCTACTATAAAAAAGGTCGATAGAATATTCGTTCTTGAAAATGGACAAATCATAGAAACTGGAAATTACGAAGAACTTCTTGCGAAAAAATGAAAGTTTTTTGAGTTGGCGAATCCTGATAAAATGGTGATGAATTAAAAAACTCTCAATTTTAAAAAATAAAATTGAGAGTTTTTTAAAAATTAATACTTTTCAACCATAAGTTTTCTAATAAAATAAGACACTTTTTTTACTTGCATCTGCGATAAATCTTCTATATTCAATATTTGTTTTAAAATATGAAATATTCTTTTTGTGGAAACAAATAAAAATGCTTTTTGATCATATTTACTGGTATTATGAAGAGTAGCCATTTTTCTTTCTATGATTTTTATAATAGTCCTTTCATCAAAAGGAAAAAATAATTCTCCACTTGGATCACCATTTCATAATATTTCAAAATCACGAATAAATTCTAATTGTTGAATTTGTTCTACATAAGCTCTATTTTGAAGTGATGATATATCAATTTGAGTCAATCAAAATGACTTCAAAGTATCTGAATAAATTTTTAATTCATCCCCCATTTCAATATCTCATTCTAAATTTAAGGAAAATATTTCTACATAAGCTGAAATATTTGCATATATAGATCTGAGTTTATCAAGAGATAATTTTTCAGATATATCTGGTGAAGTCAAAAGAAGTTGATTTTGTTCTGGATATGATATTTTTGAATCCATTAAAATAAAGTATTGAAATTGTTTTTTTTCATCAATATCAATTCAAATAATAATTTTTCCTGTCATTTCAAAATATTTTTTAAATCCATCTGAATGCAATATTCTATTGATATATTTTTTAATAGAATTATTAAACTCTCTCACCAATTCTCTCGCTCATTTCTCTTTTGAATATCATTTTTTAAATATATTTTCATACACATCTGGTGATAATTCTATTTGAATATTGGACTGTTGAAAATATTTGAGTAAAAAATTATTAAAATTATTGAGTTGTATATCAATAATTTCTTTACTTTCATCTTCTGTCAATTCTTCAAATTCAATAAAATTATGGATTCTTCCAATAAATTCTGGTGAAAATTTGTTTCGTAAAGATTTTTTAAAATTTTTTTGTTTATCAGATTCGTCAACACCAAGTGATTGTGTAAATCCCATGGGATTTTTTTCTTTCAATTCAGCTAATTCATTTTGTCATAAATTGGAAGTAAAAATAATCAAAGAATTCTGTAAATTTACCACTTCTCCATTTGACAAAGTAATGATTCACTCATCAAGTAAAGCGAGTAATTGTTGTAATACTTCATTATGTGCTTTTTCAATTTCATCAAATAATAGAATATTAAACCACGGCATTTTATTCAAAATTGGATGAAGTTTTCATGTTTTTTTTGCTATATCATAAGCCAAAGGAACTGTTTTTTGAGTAATCGGTAAATTATCTCCGTATCCTATGTATCATTTTGGAGATCAAAATAAATTTCCTGCTGTATATCTATCAGCATAATTTTCACAATTGATTTTAATAATTCCATTTCTATCTCAAAATAAAGCATGTGCTAATGATTTTATAATTTCTGTTTTTCCAACTCCAGTTGGTCAGTGAAAAAAACATACTCACAAAGGTCATTTTGATTCTCAAATATTCAAAATACTACTGAGAACTAATTCAGCTAAATATTCTTTTGCCTGATTTTGCCCCACAATATCTTCATCAAAAGATTTTCTGAGTTCTCATAAAAATGAATGATTTAAATCAATATCTAAAGGAATACAAAATTTTGTTTTATATTTATTTCTAAAATATCCTATTTTTTCACTTCATTCATTTCATGTACTTTCATTTCCGTTTTCTAATATATGTAAAGCAAGTGGGTATGTTTCTCAGTTGTTCATAATAATAGTGTATTAAAATATAAGTTATTGTTTATAATGGTTATAAATATTTTGTCAATTATTTTTCACAAAAATGATGAATTATCTTTCTGAGAGTCTTATTTCTCATCATTCAAACAGCATCTTCTTTTTCAATTTTCCCATAATTGATTGATGATTTAAAGAGTTTATTCCCCTGAAATACAACAGTAATACTGAATTGATTTCCTTCTTCTTTTTCAAGAATATCAAATAAATAGAGAGTATCTGAATTTAAAATTTTTGTGACACTCAAGAGTGATAAAACTGCTTTTGCTTTGAATTTTCTATCATCCAAAAGTGCTTTTTTTAAATATTTTTTTATTTCTTCATTTCCAGAAACTAAAAGTACTCATATAGCCCAAGCCCAGTTTGATTTTTCTCCATTTTCTAAATCATGAATTATTTCGTTTGCTACATTTGTTGGTATTTTTTTGCCACTTCATACGGTATCACGAATATTTTGAGTAAAGTCAGAAATATTGAGTTCGTCTCATTTTGTTTTTTTGAGTTTAGAAATAAGTTTTTTTCATCTTATCTCTCCATCTGCATCTTTTCATAAAATATCTATTACCGTTCTTGAAAAATTTATATATTCTGCCATATCTCAAATTTCTCACAATAAGTATGGTTCTTTTTCTCACCTTAAATGAACGAGTTTTAATACTCTATGAACTATCATATCACTATATCTTCTTATTGGTGAAGTGAAATGAGTATAGGTAGAAAGAGCTAATCCAGCATGATTTCAAACTGCATTGTGATAATAAGCTCTTTCATCACAAGATTTATGAAGTCTAAATATTGAATTATATCCATTTTTTACTCCGATCATGGCTGAGGTAATATTTGCAAGCACCATAAATTCTTCAATAATTGTCGTTGGAATTGCTTTATGTCAAGAATATTTTTTCTCTGATTTTTTTCATAATACTAATTGTCTATCGGATTCATCATACTCCATATTTGCTCAATCCATTTTTCTCATTGCTCTTCTTTTTTGTGCTATTTCATACATCAATTGCAATGTTGTATGATTTTCACTTTCAGGATTCAGATAATCATCAACAAAGTTTTCATAATCATATCTTTTTTTATTTTTAAATATTGACTCAAAGACTTGAAAATCAACAATATTTGTATTTTCATCAAGTTCTATTTGTAAACTGAGTGTTAATTTTTCACCATTTTCATTGAGAGATAAAAGATTTTGAGATAATATCGGAGGAAACATATTGAGTACTCATTCTCATCTATAAATACTCGTTGTTCTTTTTAATGCTTCGATATCAAGTGGAGTATATATTGGAACAGCTTCAGTTACATCACTAATATGTACAAACACTACATATCATTTAGTAGTTTTTTCTCCCCAAATAGCATCATCAAGATCAAGAGATTCTATTCCATCAATACTAATTCATTCTTGATATTTTCTGCTCACAGCTTGATCATTGATTCCATTTTTTTCAATCAATCTTGCTTGATTGAGAGCATAAGGAGAGTATTCTACTCGAATAATCCCATGATTATGATTTTCTCATGAAATATATTGTAAAATATTTGACTGCATAAAAATAATTGGTTACCAAAATAAAAAATAAGAATTATTTATATATAAAATATTATTATTGTCAATTTGTTCTTTTTTTTTATTTTTAGAGTACAAAAAAGAAGCTAAAATATTTTAGCTTCTTTTCATTTTTGTATATGGTGCCCGAAATGAGACTCGAACTCACACACCTTTCGGCATACGAACCTCAATCGTACGTGTCTACCAATTCCACCATCCGGGCAAATATAATTTTTTGGTGCCTCGAGCGAGAATCGAACTCGCACTTCTCGCGAAACGGGATTTTGAGTCCCGCGTGTCTACCAATTCCACCATCGAGGCTTTTTGACGAAGTGTGGTATTTGACGAAGTGTGATAATTATATAGAAAACTTTTTATTTGCAAATTTTATTTTGTAGCTTCCGTTTCATTATTTTTTACTCTCTCTTCATAGTTTTTATATGCTTCCTGATTTTCAGATATTTTTACTTTTCAAAGTTTTATTTCTCATTTATTTCATTTTATAAATGAAATATTTAAATAATATCATTTTTCATTTAATTTATATTTATCTAAATCTGGTCTAATAATAAATGCTGCTAAATCAGAAAATATAGTTTGCTCTAATTCATTTCTAATACTTGAACTTAATGGTATTGGAAATGAGGTTTGAGTGATATCTCATCTAAATAGAGGAATAAAATAGGAAATAATATTTTTTTCCATAATTTTTAAACCATTTTTTAATTTTTTTAATTCTTCTTTCGTAGGTTTAGTAGCCTTTATTATTTCACTTAAATATGAGAGCTCGTCTAATCCATTTTCATATCTATATATCGTGGCATCATAAGATCAATTTTGATTTTCTATAAAAAAACTCGTAAGAGTTTTTTCAAAATTTGATGTATCTTGATTCAGTAATTCTCAATTTTTTGTCATATTATTATATATTAAAATTCATAGCCATAGTTTCTGATTTTGGTAATTCTTCTCGATTGGTAGTAACATATCATTGAATTGCGGATCTTAACTGACCAGTTTGGAGTGTATTTGTTAAAAAAATTGATTTTGATCACAAAAGTTCAGTTATATCTTTTTGTATATCTCACATTTTTTCTCTGTTTCATGAATCATATATATCTTTTTTTTCTTGAATAAGAGTATTAAAATCTTGTATAACAGCTCTTACTTGTTTTAAAAGCATTGTTTTCTGAGATTCTCAAATTTGAAATACACCCTTATCAATAAGTCACCCTACATTAAAAAATCATCCTACATTATAAGTTTCATCTATTTTTTTATTTAATGCGATGATTTTATTTGTAACAATATCTTTGAGCTCTTGATTGAGAACAACACAATTAGTTGTTAATTTTAAACTTTCTTTTTTTCAAAAATCTTTTTCATTCACTGATATGTATTCTTTTACTTCTGGTGCCATATACTTAAATTAAAAATTAAAATTTTCTATAGTAAAATTTTCTATCGTTTTTTCTAGAGTTTCATCAAGATCATTATTTATTTTATCTAATTGTTTAATAAATTCTATATCAATAATATTTTGTGTTGTATAATATTTTTCTAACTTCCAAATTATTTCATCTATTTCTCATTTATTTTTATGTAATAATTCTTGTTGGATCAGAGTTATTTTTTCTTGGATTAATCAAATTCCAATCAAAAGTTTCAGTATATAAGTTATTTTTTCTTCCATATTTTGAAATAAAAATTATTTTGTATATTTCTATTGATAATTAAACCATATTTTAAAACAAAAAGCAAATTTTCGCTTTGTTTTTTAAAAAAATTTCATACAATAAGAAAAAATAATATTTTATAAATATACTAGGTATGTTTGTTTGTAATAATTGCTGAAATGAAAGCATAAAATGGGCTGGACAATGTAGTTTTTGTAAAGAATGGGGTACATTAGTTGAATTCAAAGAAGCAAAATTAAAATCTGGAAATACTGCTGGGATAAAAAAAGAACTCAAAACAATACATGATGAAAATTCACAAAAAGAAGATAAAATAATTACAAAATCAAGTGAACTCAATAATTTACTCGGATGATGAATTACGGTTTGAAGTATTATATTATTATCTGGGGAACCAGGAATTTGAAAATCAACTCTTGCTTTACAATTAGCAAATTTTATAGATGGAAATATTATTTATGTATCAGGAGAAGAAAACGAAAACCAAATTATAACCAGAGCAAAAAGATTGTGAATCAACAATTCCAATGTATCCTTGTTATGTGATAATAATTTAGAAAATATTCTACAAACACTCAAAAATACTCATAGCGATCTGATCGTAATTGATAGTGTTTCAGTCATTACTTCTGATAATGCGAATGGAACAGCTGGAAGTATTGGACAAGTAAAACAAGTAGCAGAAAAAATGGTTGATTTTTGAAAATCAACGAATACTACCATAGTTATTATTTGACATGTAACCAAAGATTGAAATTTAGCCGGGCCGAAAACTCTCGAACATCTCGTTGATACGGTTCTCTATTTTGAGTGAGAAAGATATGAAGATATAAGAATTTTAAGAAGTTTAAAAAATAGATTTGGTTCTACTTGAGAAATAGCAATATTTAAAATGTGAGAAAATTGATTAAAGGATTTAACAAACCCAGGACTTGAATTTATATCGAGTGAAAATGATGATAAAACTTCTGGTTCAAGTCTGAGTATAACTATGGAATGAAATAGACCGATAGTAGTAGAAATAGAAAGTCTGACTACTTATACAAAATTTGGGTATCCAAAAAGAAGTGCTCGATGAATTGTAAGTCAAAAACTTGATTTAATTTTAGCTGTTTTATGAAAATTTTCAAAAGTAAATCTGGATAGTTTTGATGTGTATGTAAATATAGTAAGGGGTATAAAAGTTGATGAGCCTGGAATAGATCTCAGTATTTGAGCAAGTATTATTTCTTCAAAACTTTGAAAACCAATTCCAAGAAATACTATTTTTATATGAGAAATATCACTCACAGGGCGAATTAAAAATTGTTTTCATTTAGAAAAGAGAGTAAAAGAAGCTATAAAACTATGATTTGAGAATATTATTATTCCTGATATTGATATAAAAATGGAAAGTCCAGTACACATAATAAAAATAAAAGATATTTGAAGTCTCGTTGATAAAATTGTTTGATAAAAAAACTAGAACCGAGGTTCTAGTTTTTAGTATTCACAAATTGAATTTATATTATATCATTTTAATTTATGTTTTCAATCAAGGAAAGTTAAGTCAATAATGAAATTGAGAGATTGAATTACTCATCATAATTGTTCTACTAACTGACAAGCTGCTAAAGCAGTTCCCCCTGTTGCTAAAAGATCATCAATTATTGCAACTTTTTGGTTTGGTTTAATAGCATCAATATGCAAATCAAAAGTATTTTTTCAATATTCTAATTCATAATCAACAGAAATAGTTTTATATGGTAATTTTCATTTTTTTCTAACGATTACGAGTGGTTTTTCAAGTTTGTAAGCTAAAGCTCAAGCGAATAAAAATCATCTTGCATCAAGTCAAACAATTACATCTGCATCTTTTACGAATTCAGCTAACACATTAATTACTTCTTTAAAAACTTTTGGATCTTGCATTAAAGTAGTAATATCTTTAAAATTAATTCCCTCTTTTGGAAAGTCTTTTACTTCCCTAATGTATTTTTTAAAATCCATATGGTTTTGTTAAAAAAATAAAAAAACAAAAGCATCATACGAAACTTTTGTTTTTTTTTCAAATATTATTGTGGATAAAATAAATTTTTATCTTCGATTTTTAAAAGTACTTCATTCAAATATTTATTTGCTAAATATTTTGCCATTGGAAGATTCATATCAAGGTAATTTCCACAATCCATTGCACTTTGACCAGGAATAGCTCCTTCAAAATCTTTAATAAATGTGTAAAGTTCAATCATAAGTGGAACGATATCTTTTGAAGAAAAATCTCCATTAAGTAACAAGTAAAACCCAGTTCTACATCCCATTGGACCAAAATATACTATTTTTGAACCAAATTCTTTATGATTTCTTAAAAATGTCGCTGCTAAATGTTCAATCGCATGCATTTCGGCTACATTCATTACTGGTTCACAATTTGGTTTTGTCATTCTTAAGTCAAAAGTAGTAACAATACTATCCCCTACTTCATCTTTTCTTGACACATACACTCCAGGAAACATTCTGAGGTGATCTATCATAAAACTTGCTATTTTTTCCATATTTCTTTTGTTATCAATTATAATTAATTAAAAGCTCTAAAAAGACAAATATTTCTTTCTTTTATAATACTTTCATTATCAGCAAAAAATTTTTTAATATATCATTCTTCACAATGATTATTAAAATCTTCTTCGGATTTAAATTTTTCAATAAATGTATACATGTATCCAATATCTCCAGGAGCATATTTATTATTGATTTGAAGCGTTGGAACATATAGTTCACATCATGGTTCATTATTCATTTTTTGTACTTCATTTAAATTTTTTCAAAGTAATGCTTCACTTCATTCCATTGGGTTAAATGATGCTATACAATATACTGCATTCATAAATTTATTTGATTAAAAATTAAATCGATTTTATTATAAGAATAATTCTTATTTTGACAAGATTTTTTGTAAAACTTTGATAGAATTTTCCATAGCAAAATCAAGATTTCACATATGTGCATCTTTTGCATCATTATCAGCACCATCTGAAATAGCTTTGATAAAAATACATCTTTCTAAAGCTCCAAATTCTCTTGCTACTGATGCAACTGCGAACGCTTCCATTTCAATAACATCAGCATTATAAGCAGTAGCCAGTTCTAGTACTTTATTTGCATTGTCTATAAATTGATCTCATGTTAAACAATATGCATTTTTTGTCACTCAAAAACTAAACTCTGTTTCATCGATTTCTACTTGACTAAAAATAACGATTTCTTTTTTTGCATAATCTAAATGTGCTCCATCAAAAGGAAGGTACATATCGTGTTGAAAGAGTTTATTTACTAAAAACACATCTCAAATTCCGGCATTGGTTCCAAGCAAACTTCACGCGATTCCTATATTTATCAATTTTAAAATTTCATAATTCAAAAATAAATGAGTTACCGCAATACTTGCTTGAACTTTTCCAATTCCAGCAAGCGCTAAAACAATACCATCATTTTCATAAATAGTTATGTTTTGTAGTTTTTTTGTTTGTGTTAAGGTATAGAGAGAAATAATATGATCTGCTTCTTCTCTCATAGCAGTAATAATTGCGACTTTTTGCATAGTTTTTTATTTATTAAATATTGAAAATCAAAAGATTTTTATTATTATATGAATAAATATTTTTTAACAATTTAAAATATGAAAATAAAAATATTATCAATATTAATAATATTTTCTAGCCTCATTTCTTGAGTGATAGGAAGTTATATTTTTTTATATTTTGTAAGCCCTGAACTCAATAACGTTATTATAAAAACAATAACAAGAGAAGTAACCAAAGATGGAAAAAATATTACCATTACTGATTTACAAAGTGAAATAACAAAACTCGTAAAAACAGCTGCACCGAGTGTAGTAAATATCATTATTAAAAAAGATCTCGCACTCTATAAAAGTGACCCGTGGGGATTTTTTCAAGAAAAAGTAGGAACGGTAGAAAAACAAGTAGGTGGATGAAGTGGTTTTTTTGTTACCAAAGATGGAATAATTATGACTAATAAACACGTAGTTGCCGATACTAGTGCGAAATATACTGTAATCACAAGCGACGGAAGTGAATACGAAGCATCCGTAGTAGCACTGGATCCACTCACTGACCTTGCTATTATAAAAGTAGAAAATACTACCAAAGAATTTAGTCCTCTCAAAATAATTGAAGACGAAAAAAATATTAATATCTGACAATTTGCAATAGCTATTTGAAATGCTCTATGAGAATTTCAAAACTCCGTTTCTTTCTGAGTCGTGAGTGGAAAAAATAGATCTATTGAAGCTGGTGGAAGTAATCTTTGAACCGAAAAACTTACCGGTCTTTTACAAACCGATGCTGCTATCAATCCAGGAAATAGTGGCTGACCACTTTTAAACTTAAATGAAGAAATCATCTGAATAAATACTGCAATTGCCGGAAATAGTCAATGACTTGGTTTTTCCATTCCTCTTTCGAGTAAAAGAGTGAACTATATTCTCGCTTCTATAAAAGCATCTGGAAAAATAAAAAGACCATTTATTGGAATTAATTATATTGCCGTAAATGATGAATTATCAAAACAACTCTGATTAAAAATAAATTACTGAGCATTTATCCCGGAAGAAGCTGGAAGTATAGCATCTGGAAGTATTGCGGAGAAATCAGGACTCCATGCGTGAGATATTATTTTAGAAATTGATACAATAAAAGTAACCTATGAAAATGGTATTGCCTCAATTATTCAAAATAAGATCCCATGAGATACGATAAAAGTAAAAGTTCTAAAATCTTCTGGGGAAGAAAAAATACTGAATTTAGAACTTGGAGAATATTAAAAGATACTTTTGCATAAAATAAAAAACTATTATAATTCCAATATAATAGTTT
>JAVHSE010000062.1:0-1949 GCA_036172015.1 Patescibacteria group bacterium
TGGTTGGCCCGTCGGCTAAAGGATCTGAAAAAGGCATGCCAATTTCTATCATATCAACACCAGCGCTTTGCAGTGACTTGATGATGCTAACCGTATCGTTTAATTGCGGATATCCGGCCGTAAAATAAATGGATAACAGCTTATGGTTTTCTTGTAGTTTTTTGTTTATTCTGTTCATAATATTATTGAATCTTATTATTTGTCAATAGTTGCATTAGTATTTTTTTAGGTAATGAATAATTTACACGTGAAGAAATTGGAGCAAGTTGTTGAGAAATATTTCTATTTGCTATTTCAATTTTTTTCAATGGATCTTTATGGTTAACTTTTTTATGTTTTGTCATAATCTTCAAATGATTAGAAACTAAATCTTTAAAATTATTATCCCTAATCTTAAAATAAGATGTTAAATAGATTAAAGAATCAATGTCAATTATAGTTAAATTTTTTATATAATTAGTATTATACTGAGAGCCTAATCTTTCCTTTATGCTCATTTGAAACCAAATATTTAATTTATAATTTAACCCTAAAGTCTCAAAAATTCTATCATGCAAAATAAGAACTGGATAAATATTATATTTTTTCTTATTTACTTTTTCATCGAATTTAAAATTACCATTTACTATATATTCGATATGATTTATTAGTTGACCAATACCAACTCTTCTTTTGCCATCAATTAATAGTTTATTTTTTAATGTATTTTCAATTTTATCAATTGAACCACTCGATTTAATATCACGACTTATAAATACGTCTTTATTTTCAAAAATAAAAATATTATTATTATGTCTTACATAGTAATCTGGTTGGTTAGGTAGCTCCAAATCTGGTAAATCTAATTTATGAAAATGTTTGTTTATAAAAATTTCATCCAATACATTTTTCATCAAAATCTTCTCAGAAAAATAAAGATTATAAAAACTAAAAAAATCTCCAAATTCGGAATTTAATTTAGAGTCCTTTGAATAAATATTGTTTAGCTTGAATTTTACACTTTTATAAAACTTATCTATGACAAAAAAGTAATCAACAATAGAATATAAATTTTCATCTAATTTATATAATGGTGAATTTTTCAAATTAGTAAAATCAGAATCAATAGATATAATTTCACTGCAAAGCGTATCTAAAAATAATTTAGATTCCTCTTTTCTAATATTTAACTTAAATAAATTTTTGAATTTTAATTCAATTAAAGTTCCAAATAAATACTTTGTCTCTGTAGATAATTCTTCAAGACTCTTTTTGTAAAATGATTTTGCTAATTCTCTTTTCAAAGAAGTAAACCTTTCATCTGAATTTAAAAATTTTATTAAATAATCTTGTTTAATGAGAGTTGCAAATAATAATTTTAAAAACTCAAAATCTGAATTATTTAATCCTAAGTCTGAAAATGGAAAGGTATATGAAATTGAAAAATTTAATAACTCCTCAAACCAATTATTTCCAACTATTGGTTTTCTTTCCTTATTAATTATTTTATTTACTAGAAGAAAAGATTTAAATAAATATAATTCTTGAAGATCATAAGATAATTCTTTATTCTCTTTAAAAATATTTTCCTTTTCATATAGGATTATTTCAGCTAACTTTAAAGCACCTATCCTAGATATAACAATAGGATTCGCAATAATTGGATTGTTATTTAAATATACTTCTGTTTTCTTAATTATTAGATTTTGAAGTTCTTTATTCTTAAAAAAATTATAATAATTTGTTTGAAATTTGGTATTAGTAAAACCTATAATGTTTAGTAGAACATCATTGTCAACTTTCTTTAGTAAACTAAGTATTTCTGGAGAAACCTCTTCAGGGAATATTTGATCAAATTCTAATAAAGTTTGAATTATTAACATTTATCAAATTTATACTAAATCAAAGTACTTTGTATACGTATCTAAATCTTTATCACCACGCCCCGATAAATTAACCACCACCACATC
>JAVHSE010000063.1:0-9404 GCA_036172015.1 Patescibacteria group bacterium
TGGTACTCTCATGGAGAATTGAACTCCAGTTCCAGCCTTGAGAAGGCCGTGTCCTAACCCCTAGACGATGAGAGCAAAAATTAAAAGCAATTTATAATAAATTGCTTTTAATTGACATAAATTATTTAGCTAATTTAGCTCTCACTTCTGCAATTGGCATACCATGAATATCTGAAGTAACTCACATTTGTCTTGCAGTTCCATCAATAGTGAGCATTGCTCAAGCTATATCAACCGCATTCATATTTACTATCTTTTGAGTAGCAATTTCTTTTAACTGATCAAAAGTTATATGCCCGACTTTATCTTTTTGAGCAACTTTAGATCCACTTTTTAAGTTAATTTTAGTTTTAATGAGAACTCAAGCTGGTGGTTCTTTTACAATAAAACTAAAAGATTTATCTTCATAAACAGTAATAATAACTGGTAACACAAGACCCATTCTGTCTTTTGTTTCATCATTAAATCTTTTCGTAAATTCTGGAATAGAAACTCATTGTTGTCAAAGAGCTGGACCTATAGGAGGTGCTGGATTTGCTTGACCTCATTTAATTTGAAGTTTAATAAATCATTTAATTGGTTTTGCCATAATAATAGTTTTATAAAATTAAAAAATACAAAATAAATCTTATTTTGTGTTTGAAAGCTAATATGAGAGTAGAGAAAATTTGTTTTTCGGGGCAAACATTCTATTCTTTTTTAGTTTTTAGATGTAAGAAGCAAGAAGATTTTATAAAAAAGATAATAAAAATCAAATTTTTTTTATAAATTTGATTTTTATCTATTTGGATTCGTGGAAACAATTTGTTCTTCATAAAATGAAGCAATAACTTGTATTCAAACATGCTCACTTCCAGCAAAGAAAAGTCATTGTCATACAGCTGAATTGAGAAGTATATATTTTTCTTGATCAGTTATTTTAAATATGTTTTGTAATGCATCAATAGAAGCAGGGGATTGTTTTAAAAGAAGTTGTATAGAAGAGTTGGTAACGATAGGTTTTCCATAACTACTTCCAATAAAGTCTTCTACATCTTGTGTGATAGTTGTTACTCAAAGGTTATATTTTCTGGCTCTTTTTACCAGTCAAAATAAAAACTTAGCACTATCTTCGTGTTGCATAATATTCCAAGCTTCGTCGATTACGAGGAGTCTTTTTTTGTTTGAACTCCTGACTCTATTCCATATATAACTGAGAATAATATACATCGCAGTAGGTCTTAAAATATCATCAAGATCTCTGACAGAAAATACTTGTAATCATTCATTTAAGCTGATATTCGTGAGTTCAGAAAATACTCATGAAAATATTCAAGTTGTGTATTTTTCGAGTCTTTGTGTAACATCTTTTGCTCCGTCCATAGTCTCTAAAACACTGTATAAATCTTTCATAGTTGGGATTTCTTTTCATTCAACATTATCATCTTCCAAAGTAATTCATTTGAGATTATAGGTAGTGATAATAGCTTTTTCCATGATACTCGCTTCATTGGTAGTCAGTTTTCCAAGCATAAGATTCATCAGACCAAGTAAACTTACGATAGCATCTCTGAGTAGATCTCCAGCTCTAATATCTTTATCTTTTACTCAAAGTGGTAAATCAAAGGGATTGATTCTTTCTCTTGAATTGAGAGAAACATCTAAATAAGTTCCTCAAACGGTATCAACAAGAGCTTTATATTCATTTTCTGGATCAACCACTATAACATCAATTCACATCATCAGTGATCTGAGTATTTCGAGTTTGACAGCAAATGATTTTCAACCTCATGATTTTGCAAAGACACACATATTTCCATTTTCTGATTTAAATCTATCATAGAGTATGAGAGAATTATTATGAGTATTGACTCAGTAAAGTATCCCATCATCATGACTGAGTGTAGAACTCGAAAAAGGAAAAGTAGTAGAGAGTCATCCAGTTGATATATTTCTATAGACTGATAATTCATCACGAGCAAAAGGACCAGTTGAAATAAATCATTGTTCAGCTCTTAAAAATGATTGTTTTTGTAAAACATTTCTTCCAGCGAGAATGGTTTCTACATCTTTTCAAATTCTGTTTAATTTTTCTTCATCTTCAGCATATAAAGTGATATAGAGTCAAAAATGAAAATATTTTTCTTGTCATCTCGTGAGTTTTTCTCTGAGTTCTTCAACATCTTGAATTTGAGCATTAATGGCAGGATCATTAATTAATCATTTATCAGCATTAATACTTCTTTCTGAATTGAGTTGAGTAAGTCTTTTTCTGAGATATTTTTGAATATATGAACTTTCGATAGGGTATACATACAGACTCATATCAAATTTTGTATCCCAATTGATAATCGGAGATAACCAATTTCATTCTAAAAAATTTGGATATGCATAGACAAAATAAGTTTTTGAATATATATTATTTATTCTGATTTTATCAGGAAAAATTTTCATATAAGAAGGAGCTATCATATCTTTTATATATGAAAGAGCTTCTTTATATTCTTTTTCTGCTTGAGTGAGTAAAATATCTTCATCTTTTGTAGTTGGTTTTTCTATATCAATTTCTTTGGATTGAATGACAGATACTCATGGAGATGGAGATAGAGATGGAGAATTATCTTGAATTTTTATTTTTTCAAATCAAACTGTATCTCAAGAATATCTTTTTCAAACTAATGCTTTTATTTCTCAATTTGGAGCCATATTTTTATAGAGGTAATAAATGTATATTTTTCATTTTATATAAAAAAAATTTATTTTAAAATTTTAAGCACTTTACAATACTCAATTCATACTTATTTAATAACATTTTATGTATTCCAATCCCGTTCAGTGATAAAATCGTTTGGTATTTTTTCAGGTGTATCATTTTCAATGATTTGATCTCATTTATAATGTAAAACCATAAGAGTTATATCATCAAGTTGTACATGTTTATATCACATAAATCTTGATAATTCTATTGTTATATTATTAAAGACACTTCTTGCTGTTTTTACTCAACTACCATGTATATTAGGTGCATTTTCTATAGCTTCTTTTATTCTATTTTCTCCAAACATTTGTTCGCTACCATTTTTTATATTTTGATTGATTGCTTCTGTAATTCCATCTGTATAAAGTACAGCAATATCGTTTTTTTCAAATTTTATTTCTTGTTCTTTGAGTATTTTATGAATATTTTTTGTCATTCAAAGAGCGAGTCATCATGATTTTATTAAAAAACATTTTTTTTGAGCTTGTTTATAAACAATTAAATATTCATGCCCAGCTCAGGTCATAAAAAATCTTTTTTCTAACTCATTCCATCTTACCATTAAAACAGTCATCAGTATATTTGATTTTACACGAGGTTTTAATATTTCATTGGTATGTGCGAGTATTTGAGATCAAGATTTAAAAATTTTTGCAAATCAACTCACGAGTGCATTTACCATAACCATAACAAATCCAGCTCATACTCAGTGACCAGTAGCATCTCAAACATAGATATAATAATTATCTCACTCTTTTATCACATCATAACTATCTCAACCAACTTCTCAAGCTGGTTTAGATTTTGCCACTATATCAATAGAGGGGACAATTTCAAATTTTTTATAGAGTACTTTTTCTTGTAATTCTGTTGCTAATTGCACTTCTGATTTGATAGCTTTTCCAGAAATAAACTCATCTTTAATATTTTTTAAAGAATTTAATATGACATCAAAAAATTTTAATATATGAGTAATATTAGGATTTGAATAATTTGTTTTTATATTAATTGTTTCTCATTTTGATTCTCAACTAATAAAATTATTAATATGTTTATTAAGTTCATCAATAGGTGCTTTATAAGCAATATTCAATATTGTTATAATGAAAATTGCTTGTATGAAAGAAATTATATACCATACATAATCTTTATTTATATATTCAAATAAAAAAAAACTATTATACAATTCATTATGAATATATTTTGAGAAAAAAACATTTGAGAATAATATACAACAAATAATTAAACTCATTCAAAAATCAAAATAATTTCTTTTTTTCTTCATAAATTTGCTAAAAAATAATATTTCTTTGATTGTAGCACACTTCTTATTATTTTGCAAAAAGTTTTTAACATAAATTTTTAAGTAAAATTGAAAAAGATATTTGATAGTAATATAATAGAGGTGGTATTTTTCATTTAATTTGTTTATAAAGTATATGTTATATTTACTTTAAAGCAAAAATGATGTATAAAATAATAGAACATTATTTATTTAATAAAAAATTATGAGTATTGAAAATACTATAGCCTGTATTGATATAGGAAGTTCTAAAATTAGAACTTTAATTTGAACTTTTGATGGAGAAGATAAAAAAAATCTTCACATACTATGAGTTTGAATATGTCAATCAAATGCTATAAGAAAATGAAATATACTAGATATGGAAGAATTCAAAGCTAATTTGGATAAGTCTTTGGAAGAAGCAGAGAAAATGGCATGAGAACAAATACATGGAGCTTTTATATCCTTTAACTCTTCTTCATTGGAAATAGTTGATAATAAATGAATTATTTCAATATCTTGAGATGAAATAGAATCATCAGATATTGAGAGAGTCCTTGATATGGCAAAAAATGGTATGAGTTTACCTAATAGAGAAATATTAAAAGTTATTCCTGATAATTTTGTAGTTGATGGGGAAGAAGGAATTAAATCTCCTATTGGTATGTCAGCGAAAAAATTAGAAGTAAGAGCAAATATATTTTCTATTAATACAAATATTTTGAATAATATCCGAAAATCTATTGAAGATGTTGGAATTGAAATATATGATATTTTTCCAAATTTAATAAGTGCTCCTGAATGAGTTTTATCAAAAAGACAAAAAGAATTATGAGTAGTTTGTATTGATATAGGGTCTTCTACTACAGGAATTACTATTTATGAAGAAGGAACTTTAAAATTTTCTCGTATTATTCCAATTGGTTGAGATAGTGTCACCAATGATATAGCTTTAGGTCTGAGAACCTCGATTGATACAGCTGAGAAATTAAAAATTGAATTTGGTCAATTAAATTTAGATAAAATAGAAAATTATAAAGATATAGAAATTCAATTATCAAAAATTTCTAAATGAGAAGATTCAGCAGTTTCTAGTTTATATTTATCAAAAATAATTACAGCAAGATACGATGAAATATTATTTTTTGTGAGAAGTGAATTAAAAAAAAATTGAAAAGATGGCATGTTACCAGAAGGAGCTGTAGTAGTTTGAAGTGGAGCAAAAATGAGATGATTTGTTGAATGAGCCAAAGATGCATTAAGGTTACCCGTTATTGTTGGAATACCATCTTGTGATGATTTAATAACAGATACTTCGATAAATGATCCTTCATTTGCTTCGGTTTTATGAAGTATGATACTCGCAAATAAATATAGAGATGCAAGAAGTGTTATTTCCTTTAATTTTGCTTCTATATTTGGATCTATAGCTAAAGTTTTTAAAAAACTCTTACCTTAAATTATAATTTAATTATTAATAATATTGTATGATAAAAAAAGATGATAAATTAAAAAGACTTTTGTCTTGACAATCAATTTCTTGACCAGAAGAAATTAGAGTTTGAAGCTATATAACTCCAGTAGCTACTATAAAAGTAGTATGAGTAGGATGAGGTTGAAATAATGCTATCAATAGAATGATTGAAGAGAAACTTTCTTGAGTTGATTTTATTAGTATTAATACTGATGCTCAAGCTCTCTATGGTTCATTAGCTGAAAATAAAATCAATATTTGAAGATCAACTACCGGAGGTTTATGAGCTGGAAGTAATCCAGAAATGTGAAAAAAATCAGCAGAAGAATCATATGAAGAAATTAAAGCTTCACTAGACGGAGCTGATATGGTTTTTGTTACTTGTTGATTATGAGGAGGAACAGGAACTTGAGCAGCTCCAGTGGTTGCTGAAATTGCTAAAGAACTTTGAGCTTTAACAGTGTGAGTTGTTACCAAACCTTTTTCTTTTGAATGAAAAAGAAGAATGGATCAAGCAAATGAATGATACAATAAATTAAAAGAAAAAGTAGATGCGCTCATTACAATACCAAATGATAGAATTTTAAATATTATTGATAAAAGAACTCCTATTCATGATGCTTTTTCCATTATTGATCAAGTATTAAGAGAATGAGTACAATGAGTTTCAGATCTGATTACTTCTCCTTGATTTATCAATCTTGATTTTAATGATTTAAAATCAGTAATGCATAATTCTGGAAGTGCTTTAATCGGTATTTGATATGGAAATGGAGATAATAGAGCTGTAGAAGCTGCAAGAAGTGCTATAGATAGTCCATTACTTGAGTTATCAATAGCTGGAGCGAGATGAGTGATTATCAATATTACTGGAGGAAATGATTTAAGTATGTTTGAAATTGATGAAGCTGCAAAAATTATTACTGAATCAGTTGATGAAAATGCAATTATTAAAGTTGGTACTTCTTTGGATGAAAGTTATACATGAGAGATAAAAATTTCAGTTATTGCCACTGGTTTTGATGAAGATACGAATAAAAATTTTTCTACAAATATAGCCACTACAAAAATTTCACCTTTTGCGAGAAAAGTAATTTGAGATCAAAGACCCCAAGTAAGTGTACAGAAAGAACAAGATGATTTAGATGTACCAGCATTTTTAAGAAAAAAAATATAATCTAATAAAAGTAAGTTAATAAAAAGTATACAATTATTTATGATTGTATACTTTTTTCTTTCTAAAATAAAAAATAAACTTCTCATTATTTAAATAAGAAGTTTATTTTTTACTATTTTGCTCTTTCCATATATTCACCCGTTTCAGTACTTACAATTATTTCGTCTCATTCATTTATAAATCAAGGAACTTTAATATTTAATCCACTATTTGTAACAGCATCTTTTATTATTTTTCCATCAGCTGTATTTCATTTTACTCATGGATCACATTGTTCAATAGTTAGTTTTACATTTGTAGGTAAAACAAGTCCAATAAATTTACCTTCATATTGTTGAATATCAACTGTATTTCATTCAATAAGATAATATTTCATATCTCCAATAGTTTCATCGTCTAATTCTATTTGTTCATAAGTGGTTTGATCCATAAAAGCAAATATTCCAGCTGATTCGTAAAGATACTCAAATCTTGATCTATCAAGAATAACATCATCTAATTTATCTTCCCCATTAAAAGTTCTGTCAGTCGAACCTCAATTAAGAAGATTTTTTAATCTCATTTTTATCGTAGTAGTACCTCTTCCAGCTCTATGATATTCGTATTTTGATACGAAAAAGAGTTCTCCATCAATTTTTAGAACAGTACCTGGTTTAGAATCAAAAGCTGTTTTCATTTTTTATTAGTTAATTTTTAAAATTTTAAACCGGCCTCTTGAGAAGACCGGTATATGAGGAATTATCCTTTTTTAATTTCTTTCATTTTTAATACTTCGTGTTTCTTAGTAATTTTATTATATTTTCTAAGAGAAAGTTTTTCTCATGGTCCAAAATTTTTTTTATTTATATTCGTAATATGTACTAAATTTCCAGTTTCTTCTGAATAGAAACCTACATAAGTTCTTTTACCTTTTGCCATACACTGGTTATTATATATTAAAATTATGAATAATTTTTTAGAGATTTTTCATAAATACCTGCTAATTATAGGGAAAAATTTAAAAATACAAATTTTTTTTAAATTTAAATTCTCATGATATCTTCTTCTTTTTTCTTTGTCATTTCATCTACTTTTGAATTTGATTTTTTTACTAATTCTTCCAGTTTTTCTTTCTCCTCTTTTATGATATCTTCACTGATATCTTTTTGATTGGTGATATCTTTTAGACTCTCTTGTCTTGCTGTTCTGACTGATACTTTTGCATCTTCACTAAATTTTTTTGCTATTTTACAGAGATCTTTTCTTCTATCTTGTGTTACAGCTGGTACTCTTATAAGAACACTATCAGCCATAGTTTGAGGATTTAATCCAACTCATGCATCAGTAATAGCTTTTGCAATTAAATGAACTTGATTTCTATCCCATGGTTGAATCGAAAGAGTTTGATGGTCAATAATATTGATAGAAGCTATATTTTTTATAGGAGTTAAACTCCCGTAACTATCAATTCTAATATCTTCGACCATGGCAGGATTTGCTCTCCCAGCTTGCAATTTAGAAAATTCGATTTCTAGATGAGTAAGAGCTTTCTCTATTCAACTTTTTGCTTTTTCTAACATAGTTTTATAATTAAATGCTAATGTAAATATTATAATGCTTTTTCTAAAAATTCAATATTATTTCTTGTAACTTAATAGATTTCTTTCTTTTAATACTTGTTTTTCTAAGAGGCTTACGAGTTCCATTTTTATTATTTCTTCTGTTTTTGGTCAGAAATATCAAGCTCAATTATCGTTCCTATTTTTTACTATTCATTTTTCTAATTGATATTTTATGAGTCATATTTTTGTTTTATCTCCAAAAAATGTACTTTCTTTGATATGTAAATATCAAAGTATATTTAAAGTTTTTTGTAGATTTTTTACATTTTCTCAAATATCACCTGGTTTTGGATTTCCTATACTGGCTATATGTTTTTCAACTTTATTTCTAATAGTTTCTTGTATCTGAACAAGGAAAGCTTCTTTTCTTGTTCGTTCTTCTTGTTGTTTATTTTTAGAATCAATATAACTGATATAATCTTGTTTTGCTTTTATTCTTGTTTTTGGTCAGAAATATCAAGCTCAATTATCAGTTTTTATATCGATAACTCATAATTTTATTTGATAGCTAATTAAAATATCTTTTATATTTTCATATTTTCCATCAATATTTCCATTATAGAGAGACATATTTGTAAATATTTTTTGAAGTTCTTTTATGTTTTCTTCACTGGATTCAGGTCAAATATATTTTTCAAAAATTTGATATTCCGAAGAAATATTTTTCTCGATAAAAGGTCTATATTCTAAATTTTTGACTACATAATCTGGACTAGGAAATTCATTTAAATCTACATTGATTTGAGAATTATTATCAAAAAGTAATTTTCATTTTACTTTTCTTTTTCCCCAAGCTAAAGCTTTTTTTAATCATTCTTCTCAAAATCACATCCATATATCGATTCTATCATATTCATATCATCTGGTTTCTCATGTTGCTGTTGATATAATAGCTCATCATCTATCAGATATTTCTCAAATTCATACTCATTCTAAATAAATTTTCGTTCAAAAATGGTAATTTTTTGGTCAAGCAAACATTCCTGGAAAAACATCTTTTCATGATGCTCATCTGATTCATTTTCCATTGAGAATAATTTCATCTTGATAATTTCATTTTAAATAATGTTCTTGATTTGGTAAAGGTGAATAATATGCAGTTACAATAAAATAAGTTTCTATACCATCAT